>CAMYKE010000417.1 GCA_947258895.1 uncultured Pseudomonadales bacterium
ACAAGCAATGCCGGTATCGCTGATTGCGGACCACGATATGGAGCCTCCCCATTGGGTTGAAGACATGCCTGAGGGAGTCTGGTTTCGCATTTCCGGAAATGAGCCGGATTTGGGACTTATGCCAACACCGCCCGGTAGTCGATATCTGGAAGAGACCGATCCCGCGCGAGACTCAAGTATAAATCCCCCGTTTTCCGTGCGGGAGAAATTGCGCCGTATGGTGGGCAGGAAATCGCTATCCCCTTGGCACGGCAGGGTCGGATTCTCAGCCATTACCGAAGCGTGGAATAGTGCTGTCTTCGCGGATCGCTACGGCGACTGTGGCTCCATGATCATATTCGGCGGTGGTCACGCGGATTACTATGGGTCTAGCGTGCACGCTTTCGACCTGGCAACCCGGGAATGGTCGCGTGTCACCGATGGCTACACGGGAGGTGGTGTTCATTCATACGGAGAAGGCGCCGTATATCCCAGTGCAACGTATCCAGACGGTTCTCCCTTACCTCCACACACCTACGACTACCTGCAGTACGATCCGGCCGGTAATGACGTATTGCTGCTCAAAGGTCAGACCGAGCTGGGAGAACACGTCAAAGCCATTTCAATTCCACACCTATTCAATCTGGACAACTTAAGCTGGCGGCACGGACCGCGACATCAGGTTGCAATACTCAATTCTGCAGGATTTACCACGTGGGATCCCAGCCGCAGGATATTGTGGGGACACTCAGGAGACGATGGGGGCGGAAATTCGTTCCTGGGATTCAACCCTGATGGGGAAAACAAAGACGGAACGTTTGGCAGTTGGAGCGAGCGATATGATAACAAATTCCAAGGCCAGGCAAATCACAACTGTATGCAAGTGGACGGTGCTGGAAACGTTATTCTCGTGGTGAATCACCACCGCAACGCATTGTTCGCGATCAATCCCCAAAACCCCGCACAGCCGCCGGTTGAATTGCGAGATTCGGGGGAGAAACCACAATTGTCAGCGCACGCCGCACTCGAATACTCAATGGTATTGCAGTGCTTCGTTTATTACTCCGCGAACGACGGCCCTGACGTCTATGCGATTACCGCCCCGGTAGGGGAACAGTGGACGGAGCTGCTCGGTGACTCGTGGGCATGGTCCCGCCTCAATGCGGGCCATCATGAACTCGACCCAATCGCCGAGGCTGCAGTGCAATCGCATTACAGGGTCAATCGATCACACACTTTTGGACGCTTTAGAGTGGCTGACTACGGCGGCGGCATAGCGCTGGCGATACTGGTGCGCCACGTCGACACGCCCGTCTACGTTGCAAAACTCACAGCAGAATTGCGGGGACAGTTTACTTAATTCACAAGTTGAACCCGCGAATTAAGTAAACTGTCCCCCTAATTATCGTCCGGGTCGAAACCGGCGCACCGCGGCTTTCAGCGCCCTCGCCTGCTGCTGTTTCTGTGCTGCGGGCTGATCGCTCGCATAGGCCGCGTCGCAAAAGGTTTTCGTGATTTGTTCGATGGCCGCCCGCAGCTCCGGTCGCCGGGCGCTGGCGCGCTGCGCGTAGGCCGCGGGGACTTCCCCGGCCTTACGGACGACTCCTGCCGCCGCGAGGCGGGTGCAGAACTTTCGATAGCTCGCGGCGATCGATCCGGAATCGCGCTGCGCCACGTAGCGTCCGATCGAAAACCAGCCGACCACCAGCAGGATAGCGGCGCCGCAGGCGAGGAAAAACAGCGCGATGCGCACCGCATCCAGCTTGCCCAGCAGCCGTGTTAACAGGTTTACCTGCAACTCGTTGTCATACCCGAGCACGTAGCGATACCAGGCGTAGTCGATGGAATCGAGCTGCAACCGAAACCAGTTGACGATGCCGAAATTGCTGTAGCGCACCAGCGAAAAAAGTGAATCCGCCAAGAAGGCGCTTTGCTCGCTGAACATGCTCTGGAAACCCTGTTCGATTCGCTCCGGTGCCACCGCGGCGGTCGGGTCGACACGCTGCCAACCGATACCTTCCAGCCAGACCTCCGCCCAGGCATGGGCATCGAACTGGTGGACCAGCAGGTAGTTTTGCAGCGGACTCACTTCTCCACCCTGGTAACCGACCACCACCCGCGCCGGAACTCCCGCCGCGCGCATGAACACCACGAAGCTGTCGGCGAAATGCTCGCAGAAGCCACGCCGGGTATCGAACAGGAACTCATCGGCGGCATGCTGCCCTAGCAGCGGCGGCTCCAGGGTATAGGTAAAACTGCGGTTGTACAGGTCGAGCACCCGCGCGACCAGATCCCGGGTCGAGCTGGCCTCGGCCGCCCATTGCCGCGCCAGCGCCCGGGTGCGCGGATTGGAGTCGGCGGGCAACCGGGTTTCCTGGCGATAACGCCATTGGGGCAACGGTTGTCGTTCCGTGGCCTGCTGCAGCCAGGAATCCACTCGATAGTGATAGCGGCTGTCGACGGGAGCGCGGTTCAACAGCCGGAAGTCGCGGGTCAGCCCGACGTCGCGGTTATCCGCAAGGGGTGTCGCCAGCGCGTACAGCCAGGGTTGATGGCTCGCCTCCATGATCACCTCATAGCTGACCGGGGCGCCGTCGCGTTCAATTAGCGACGCCCAACGCAGCGGCGCATCGCCGGACCATTGCACCGCCAAACCATCGCGGGCATAGTCGAACGGCCTGGCCTGGC
>CAMYKE010000418.1:0-3468 GCA_947258895.1 uncultured Pseudomonadales bacterium
TTCGCGAAACGCGGGAATGCCTGCAACGCGACCGGTAAAGCTGCCATCTGCCAGCTCGGGTTCGCTGGCAATCAAGTTATCGATACCCAGCCGCTTGCAGATGGGGCTCGCCACGAAACTGTTGGTCGATGTGATCACCAGGCAGGTGTCGCCTTGTGCCTGGTGTTTAATTATGAGCTCGTGGGCGCGGGGCAATAGCATGGGCAGGATTTTCCGAGTCATGAAACGGGCGTGCAATTGATTCAGGAAAGCAATCGGGTGCGCCGCCAGCGGAGCCAGTGCAAAGGCGAGGTATTCGTCAATGTCCAGCTCGCCTTGCTGGTACTGCTGGTAGAAGTGGCTGTTTTGCTGCTGGTAATATGCGGCGTCGACAATGCCCTCCTCTACCAGGAATTCTCCCCACGCGTAATCACTGTCCCCGGCGATCAGGGTATTGTCCAAATCGAAGATACCTAACCCCATATTGCTCCTCTATGCTTTATCAAGTTTCACTGGTCACATTATAACGACTTTATGATAGGGTTAGTCGATCGACATTAATCCGCGTCGATAGCGGAGCCTTGGCCGTGTCTGTTGCAGCGGGGTAAGTTGTGAGGCAAGTAGCGGGTTGAATTTACAGACTATCGCAAGCTGCGGAAGATCTGCGGTTTAGCGATAGGGTGCGTATGTAAGGTGCGAAATAGTGATAGATTCAGACGGGTTTCGTCCCAACGTTGGTATCGTGTTGACCAACAACTGGGGACAAGTGCTGTGGGCACGCCGTATCGGGCAGAACGCCTGGCAATTTCCCCAGGGTGGCATCAAGGAAAATGAGCACCCGGAACAGGCATTGTACCGGGAACTGGAAGAAGAAGTAGGGCTGGTCGCTGAAGATGTCAGGGTCCTGGCGCAAACCCAGGGGTGGCTGCGTTATCGTTTGCCAAAACGGCTGCAGCGATCAAACTCCAGGCCAGTGTGCGTTGGCCAAAAGCAAAAGTGGTATTTATTGCAGATGACCGCGCCGGATGAAAGGGTCAATTTCAATGGCTCGGAGCAGCCGGAATTTGAGGATTGGCGCTGGGTGTCCTACTGGTACCCGATCAGCCAGGTCGTGTTATTCAAGCGCGATGTTTATCGACGGGCGTTAAAGGAGTTGTCTCCATGGCTGATGATACCGTAACAGGGAGTAAGCGGACAGGTGAAAGGTAAATGCTAGATACGTTACGCAGCATCGTCCAGGCAGTAAACGCCGCACCGAATCTCAAGACCGCGCTGGATATCGTGGTAGCCAGGGTATTAGTGGCGCTCGATTCCAATGCCTCGGGGATCTACCTGCTGGACAAGGACGGTGACCAATATGTCCTGCGCGCCGCCCGCGGACTGAAACAGGGTGCGGTTGGCCAGGTACATATGCAGCGCTCGGAAGGTCTGGTCGGACTGGTCGGCACGCGCGCAGAACCGCTTAATCTCGAGGATGCCGCCTCGCACCCTAACTTCCACTATTTTCCGGAAACCGGCGAGGAGATATTCTGCTCCTTTCTTGGTGTGCCGATCATTCATCACCGTAATGTGCTCGGGGTACTGATTGTACAAAGCCATGAAAAGCGCAAATTCGATGAGGAAGCGGAAGCCTTCCTGATTACCCTGGCATCGCAGCTTGCCGTCGTGCTTGTCCATGCCGAGGCAACCGGCGCGATCAAGGAGATCACTGAAACCGGTACCAGCAGCCTGGTCAAGTTCGAGGGCGTACCGGGCGCGCCGGGAGTTGGCCGCGGTACCGCCGTGGTGGTCTACCCTGCCGCTGACCTGGATGCGATACCCGACCAGGAAGCCGCAGACATCGATTTAGAACTGCAGAAATTTGCAGATGCCCTGGGACACGTTAAACGAGATATTGCAGAGTTTAATGAGGCCCTGTCGGGCGACCTGGGAGTCGAAGAACGGTTGCTGTTCGAGGTCTACCTGAAGATGCTCGACGACAACGCCCTTGGCGGGGAAATCGCTGCTGTTATCAAAAGTGGGCAATGGGCACAGGGTGCCTTGCGCTCGGTGATCCAGGCGCATGTCAAGGTATTTGATTCCATGGAAGATGTATACCTGCGGGAAAGAGCTTCCGATATTCGGGACCTGGGGCGCAGGGTTTTGTTTTATCTGGAAGAGAAGCACCGCACAGCCACCGAATATCCCGAGCATATCGTCCTCATCGGAGACGAGCTTAACCCCACGGATCTGGCAGAGGTGCCCAGGGAGCGGCTCGCCGGGCTGGTTACCCGCCGCGGTTCACCGAATTCCCACATCGCAATCCTTGCCAGGGCGATGGAGGTACCTATGGTGGTGGCCGCGTCCGACATGCCGGTGCGTGAGATGAATGGACTCGAGGTGATCATTGACGGCTATCAGGGTAAGTTGTTCCCCAACCCCTCGGTGGAACTGCAGCAACATTTCGCCAGCGTAATTCAGGAAGAAAAGGCCATGGAGCGTGGCCTGGAAGCGCTTTCCGGGCTCCCGGCCGAGACTACCGACAAACACCGGATACCGTTACGGGTGAATACCGGCCTGTTATCCGACGTGGCGCGTTCGCTGCACCGGGGTGCAGAGGGCGTCGGCCTGTATCGTACGGAAGTGCCCTTCATGATGACCGACCGGTTTCCGAGTGAGGCGCAACAGACAGAGTTTTACCACCAGCACACCTCATCCCGTCACCATGCGCACTCTGGATGTAGGCGGTGACAAGGCGCTGCCTTATTTTCCGATTGACGATGCCAACCCGTTCCTGGGCTGGCGTGGTATCCGCATCACCCTTGACCACCCGGAAATTTTCCTGGTGCAGTTGCGGGCAATGCTAAAGGCCAGCCGGGACCTGAATAATCTGCGGATCATGTTCCCGATGATATCCAACGTGACCGAAGTGGAAGAAGCGCTGCATCATGTTCACCAGGCTTACCACGAAGTGCGGGAAGAGGGTTACGATATCGTGATGCCTGCCATCGGCGTCATGATCGAAGTTCCAGCGGCAGTCTATCAGGCCAGGGAACTGGCGCTGCGGGTGGACTTCCTGTCGGTTGGCAGCAACGACCTCACCCAGTATTTACTGGCAGTGGATCGCAACAACAGTTACGTCGCGGAGCTCTATCATGCCTTTCATCCGGCCGTGCTCAAGGCACTCAAGTCGATCGTTAACAAGGCGCACCTGGAGAACAAACCGGTAAGTTTGTGCGGCGAACTGGCGGGAGATCCACGCGGCGCGATCCTGCTCGCTGCAATGGGGTACGATGAATTATCGATGAACGCGGCCAGTCTGCTCAAGGTCAAGGCGGCGTTGCGCAAGATCAGCCTGAAGGAAGCGCGTAAGATCCTCGATCGCGTCATGCAACTGGACAGTGCGACTGCAGTGGAAAGCCATCTGAACATGGCGTTTGCGGAACTGGGGATCACCAGGATCGATAGTCGCGTGGAATCCTAGTCGCAACAGTCAGGTGTTACCGGGCT
>CAMYKE010000418.1:3567-4627 GCA_947258895.1 uncultured Pseudomonadales bacterium
CTCCCCCGGCTGGCCGCTGCGCAGGAAGTTCTGCTCATGGAACCACACCTTGCCAGTACGGTCAACGAGCAGGACCGTCGAGGCGCGGGTTCCATAATCTGGCGTATTGATGAAGCGGCTGGACAGGATCCGCTCCCATTCCAGGCCGACGCCGGTATCCGGCAACTCCCGGTCAGGGGCGCGCTGGCGGTCGCCAAGCATGGCAACGATTGCCGGTATATCGGGTGCCGGCTGCAACAGCGGCCGGAGCGCCTGCTTGGCTTCCCGAACTTTGGGCCATGGCGTGTCCAGGCCGGCATTGCTGAGCCCGTACAGCCCCACTTCAAGGCAAACCAGGTCGCGATCCTCGCTGGATAGAAAATACAGGCCCGCCGTGCTGCCGAATAGCAAATTGAAGCCATTGTATCGAGCCAGGTCGGGTCGGATTTTTTCGTAGTATTCGCCGGGCGTCTCTTCACCTGTGAGGAAATCTCGTGTAAGTTTCCCCCTTGATTTTGCGAACGGCAGGTCGCTTGCCGGAGCCCGGATATTGGTTACCGCTGCAACTCGGCCCTGCCGTGAAATTCCCAGCCAGGTGCCGCCCTGCTCAAGATCTCGCCCACCCAGGACCTGTGGCGCGTCGTCCCAAAAATGAGCGGTTTGCGACGGGCGTCGATAAAATTCATCCCTGTTTGCCGCCAACAGCAGCGGGTATTCGTCATATTGCCGCAGGGATAACAGGATAAGGCACATGTTTGCGAACCAGGCATTGCGTAATTGTTAAAACCACTGTAACCCGCATCGGTCACTGATACAGCATCAAATTTGAGAATAATCCATGAAATCAGCCCCTGACCCGACGCTAGCGAATTGCAGTCCGGCAGATTTGCTTTGCAGCGCCTGGATGGTGCTCAAAACCTTTATGCTAGCCGCCATATCTCACCGATTCGGCGATCCAATGCCCAGAAGCCTTGTCAGTACGGTGCGAATTGCCTATTTGGTTTCTCGCCGGATCTTGCACGCTGTACGGAATTTTTCTCCTGCGGCTATAGCGACGGCTATCCCCTTAGTCGGAAAATCC
>CAMYKE010000419.1 GCA_947258895.1 uncultured Pseudomonadales bacterium
CCGCTGATCGTTCTCAAGCAGCGCGATGAACTGCCGTTGCTGGCGCGCGCCCGGGAAGGTGTATGCAAAGCACTGGGCAAGCTGTTCGGACCAAACCATTTCAGAGTCAAACTGGCGACCACGCTGGTTTCGATATTGCTGGTGTTTTTCAGTGTGTACAAGGTGGATTACCGGGTTACATCCGATGCCATGCTGGAGGGTGGCGTGCAGCGGGTGTTGGCGGCGCCGCTGGACAGCTATATCACCACCGCAGCCGCGCGGGCCGGGGACTTCGTGACCGCAGGACAATTATTGGGGACGCTTGACGACAGGGAGTTACGCCTTGAGCGCCTCAAATGGCTGAGTGAGAAGAGTCAGTATTCGAGGGAATATCGTGATGCGCTCGCCAAGCGAGCCAACGCCGAGGTCCAGATATTCAGCGCGAAAATTCGCCAGGCGGAAGCGCAAATCGCACTGCTGGATGAAAAGCTGTTGCACACCCGCATTACGGCCCCGTTCGACGGCGTGATCATCGAGGGTGATCCGACCCAGGCGCTGGGTGCGCCCGTCCGGCGCGGTGAGCTGCTGTTCAGGATCGCACCGCTCGATGACTACCGCATTATTCTCAAGGTCGACGAACGGGATATCCGTAGCATCAGTGAAGGCCAGGAGGGCCGACTGTCGCTCGCCGGTCTTCCGGAATCCGAGTTTGGCCTCAAGGTGGTCAAAATGACGCCGGTATCCGTAGCGGAGGAGGGTAGAAACTACTTCCGGGTCGAGGCCGACCTGATTGGTCAATCGAATCAGCTCCGGCCTGGCATGGAGGGCGTCGGCAAGGTGGTAACCGAACCACGGCGCCTGATCTGGGTGTGGTGCCATAGCCTGGTTGACTGGCTACGCCTGCGTCTCTGGGCCTGGTGGCCATGATTCGGCGGCGCTTGCTACGAAACTATCCGGTTGCGAATAACCCGGTTCCGGCCAATTAAAAATATGTCCCATTCCCCTTTCAGTCCCCATTGGTATCGCGTAAAAGCGCTGCGTCCCGAGCTGCGCTCCCACACCCGTATCCATCGCCACAGTTACCGTGGTCGTATCTGGTACATAATTCAGGATAAGGCCAGCGGTCGCCATCATCGCTTCAGCGCTGGCGCCTACCAGATGATCGCTCTCATGGATGGCGAGCCGAGCGTCCAGCAGCTCTGGGACCGGGTCAATGATGCGCTAGGGGATGCAGCTCCTACCCAGGACGAGGTGATCCACCTGATCTCCCAGCTCTACTGCTCGGATCTGCTGAAGTGCGACATCGCACCAAATACCCGGGAGTTGTTTGAGCGCGCCACACGGCAGAAACGCTCGCAAGCCCTGAATCGCTGGCGCAATCCACTGGCCATTCGCATACCCCTGTGCGACCCTGACCGTATACTGGACCGGTTGTTGCCCGTACTGCGGGTGCTGGTGCACCCGGTTGCCGGGTTGTTGTGGCTGGTTGTTATCGCGCTGGCGCTGGTGTTGGCCGGAGTGCATTGGCAAGCACTCACCGCCGTGGGTTGGGAAGAAACCCTCAATCCCTATAACCTGGCTTTGCTGCTGTGTATTTACCCGTGCGTGAAGCTGTTACACGAGCTGGGCCACGCGATTACGGCCAAGCTCGAGGGCGGTGAGATCCACGAGATCGGCATCATGCTACTGGTGTTCATGCCCATTCCCTACGTGGACGCCTCCTGCTCCACTACCTTCCGCGACAAACGCAAGCGCATGCTGGTGGGCGCCGCTGGCATCATGGTCGAGCTGTTTCTGGCGTCCCTGGCGTTGTTCCTGTGGCTGAAGGTCGAACCCGGTCTGGTGCGCTCGATCGCTTTCAATGTCATGTTGATCGGTGGCTTCTCGACCCTGTTCTTCAATGGTAATCCGCTATTGCGCTATGACGGTTATTATGTGCTTGCCGATTGGCTGGGGATTCCCAACCTTGCGACGCGCGCCAATCGCTATCTTGGTTATCTCCTCCAGCGTTATGTGTTCGGGGCAACGGAGCTCACGTCGCCCGCGCATTCCGCCGGTGAAGCGCGCTGGTTCTTCTGGTACGGGACGCTCGCCTTCAGCTACCGCATCTTCATTACCCTGCTGATTGCGATGTTCGTCGCCCGGCAGTTTTTCGTGGTGGGCATGCTGCTCGCCGCCTGGGCGATTATTAACCAGTTATTGCTGCCGGCGTTGCGGGGAGTAAAAAAAATCGCGGAATCGCCACACATCAGGAAGCATCGCCTGCGCACGCTGGGCGGCAGCCTGGCAATGGGTGTCGCCCTGGTCGCCTTGCTTGGTATGGTGCCCATGCCATTGACCACCACGGCCCAGGGTGTTGTCTGGCCTGCCGATGACACCCAGGTCAGGGCCGGCGGCGCTGGCTTCGTGAACCAATTGCCGGTGCAGCCCAATTCCCCGGTGCGCAAGGGTGATATGCTGGTGCAGTTGCGGGATCTGGAACTGGAGGCCCATGCCGAGATACTCGCGGCCCGCCTGGATGGCGCCCGGGCGCGGTATGCCGACGCCAGGTCGCGGGACCGGGTCGAGGCTCGTATCATCAAGGATGAGCTGGAGCTGATCGAGGCGGATTTGGCGGATGCGCGCGCTCGCCTCAAGGAGCTGACCGTAACCAGCGTCGTGGACGGCCGGTTTGTGCTGCTTAAT
>CAMYKE010000420.1 GCA_947258895.1 uncultured Pseudomonadales bacterium
ACACCCGACACCTGAAACCTTTGATTCTACAATCTACCCTCTGCCTCCAACCTCCAACGGCATGCCCCTATGCCCGTCTCGCCAGTCTCGCCAGTCTCGCCGGTGAACGTAGTGAACTCCCTTACGCCCTATGCCCCATGCTCTATGCCTCTTTTCTTATCCCGAACTGACTAGAAGAAATAACTTAGCTCAAGCATGTGAAGCTCCAAGCCTGGATTCCGATTATAGATGCTCGCGTTGGACATATGCTGGAACCGATAGCCCACACCCAGATTATCACTGAGTTTGAAACTTATGCCCACATGACTAACAAATTGAATGGGCCCCCCAAAGTTTTCCTGGCCAAACTTATGCTCACTCAAAAGTGCAGCACTGATCCCTCCGTCCAGAAATATTAGACCTTCAACCATGCTCAGTGTAATACTCGGACCGGCTGAGCCTATGAAACCTGTATCCCCTCCACCCCTGAGAGCACCGGCTGAGAGGTTAATCCTCGTACTCAAAAACCAATCCGGAGTTAGTTCCCAACTCCATGGTAGTTCGTAGGTTGCAAACACCTCATATTGCTTGAAGTCTTCACTCCCGTCTGTAGTAGATAGACCCGCTCGAAAACCAACCGCAATCCAGTCCGTTTCATTGGCGTTTCCCAGTTGGGGCGAGAAAATGCTCAGCAATAGCAGTATCAACCCGATAGTTTTAAATCGCATGGTGTCCTTGCGCTTGGATGAAGTGAAAAGTATGGTCAGGTTAAATTACACCCATTCTTACCGTATATAAAGTGAGAAAATTTAGCCATTTTATACACGGTAAGTTTTGGGTAGGTTTTGGGTAGGTTGAAAATATTCTCGTTAATGAGGAGTTAATAAAAGAAGCAGTGATCCAAAGCAACTCGATTCTTTTCTTCCCTTGCGCCTTGCGCCCTGAGCCTTATGCCTTTCTTTTACTTAGCTTGGTCCGACTCCGTTTCCGTCCCTATCCTAAACGGAACGGCCCACCCCTGTCGGCGCGACGGAATGCTTGCCGGCTGGCGGCTGCCTGTTGGAGGCACGTGCCGTTCGGACAGAACGCTGCCGACGTTGTATGCATGCTTTACTCTTTTTTCGGCCAGAACCAGAAGCAGTTCTCTGCTGTTTACCAGCTTTTTTTGCCATGGAAGGCTTGTGGTGTGGGGCCCGTTGGTTCAGTGGTCCGGCCGATGCGATGTGGTTGCGGGGCGCTGGCCCGGAGAAATTGAAGCCGTCCACCGTGCGGTGCTCCATCCGACTGCCCAGCATCTGCTCGATTGCACGGACCATGGCCTTGTCGTTTCCGGTCACCAGGGTGAAGGCATCGCCATTGCGGGCGGCGCGACCGGTCCGGCCGATACGATGAATAGAGGCATCGGCGGTGCCAGGGATGTCGTAGTTGATCACGTGGGAAACCCGGGTCACATCGATTCCCCGTGCGGCAACGTCGGTGGCTACGAGAATCTGAAAGGTGCCGTTGCGAAAGCCGTCCAAGGCAGCCTGGCGTCGTTTCTGGGACAAATTTCCCTGCAGGGATGTCGCCTTGAAGCCGGTCTTGCCCAATTTTTCGCCCAGCTTTTTGGCGCGGTGTTTGGTGCGGGTAAATACCAGCACCGACTTGGTGTCGGTATGACGCAGAAGCTCCACGAGCATAGCCGTCTTGCGTTGTTGTTCGACCGGGTAGAGCGCGTGGCTGACGGTGTCCGCCGGGGCGGTGGCGCCGATCTGGACCGTGACCGGATGATCCAACACGTCGCCGGCCAAGCGCCGAATTTCGGCGGGCATGGTAGCCGAGAACATCAGGGTCTGCCGCTTCGTGGGTAGATGGCTCAGGATCCGTCGAATGTCGGGCAAAAAGCCCATGTCGAACATGTGGTCCGCCTCGTCGAGGATCAGCACCTCCAGCCGAGAAAGGTCGACAGTCTTTCGGCCAATATGGTCAAGCAATCGACCGGGGCAGGCCACGACGATCTCGGCACCCCGTCTCAGCTTTGCCACTTGCGGGTTGATACCCACCCCGCCGTAGACGGTGACGCTTCGCAGGCGGGTCTGCCGCCCCAAAGTCATGATGTCCCCGTTAATCTGTTCCGCCAGCTCCCGTGTGGGCGCGACGATCAGGGCGCGGATCCGTCCGCGGGGACCCCGCTTGAGACGGTGGAGGATTGGCAAGGCAAAGGCGGCGGTCTTGCCGGTGCCGGTCTGGGCCAGGCCCATGACATCACGCCCCTGCATAACCGGGGGGATCGCCTTGGCCTGAATCGGTGTAGGTGTAACAAAGCCCGCCGCGGTGATACCGGCAGCGACGTGCGGGTGAAAATTGAACGCATGAAAATCCATAAGACTCCTTTTTCCTTGTTCCACAAAAAAAAGCCCCGGAGTTATTCCGGGGCGTACGATGTCGTTGTATTTATCGTTTCTTAACCAGGAACAATACGTAGGGTACGGAAACTAACAGCTTTCACAGACGGCTGTCAAGCAAATTCGGTGCTCAGGCCCTCAGCGCGCCCAATTTATTGTTTTGTGCCGTCGTGGTCGAAGGAACTAAAGAACGTGCCCCTCTACTATACACCTAAACCCAAAAAAACAAGAACGTCCCTCTCTTTCGCGATATCAATCTGCTAGTTTGGTCCGACAACCGATTACAGCATACCCGCGTC
>CAMYKE010000421.1 GCA_947258895.1 uncultured Pseudomonadales bacterium
GAGTACGCGGGCAGGGTCTTCGTCAATCCAGTCGGACCAGACCATGACGATTTCGCGGTCATAGTGCAGCGTCGGCTGCTGCGGGCGGAAAACGATCGCACCATAGACTCCCCGCTGCTCCTGCAACCCGGTGTGGGAGTGGTACCAATAGGTTCCTGAGTGAACGACCGGATAGCGAAACGTGAAGGAGCTTTTCGCCGCAATGGGTTGAGTGGTCAGGTAAGGTACGCCATCCTGGTCGTTGGGCAACAGCACGCCGTGCCAATGGATGGATGACTCGGTATCCAGGCGGTTGTGGAACGTAATCTCCAGGTTGTCCCCGACCCGGGCCTCGATGGTCGGTGCGGGTATATCGCCATTCAATTTGATAGCCGTAACGTCACGCCCGGCGTAGTTGGCCGTCCCATAGTCGATAGTAATTTCGTATTGCACGGTGCGGGCGTTTGCCTGCCCGCAACCGAGCATGGCCGCGAACCACACGGCAGTGCACGCGGAAAGGAAAGAGCGCATTATTTGCCTCCGGATAACCTGCATTGATATGGCGCCTCGCCCCGGATGGGGGAGGGCTCGATGTGCCAATGTTCAGCAGGCGGAGCGCGGCGGGGGTTTGATGAGTTCGGGGGAATAATCAGGAAGCGCCAGCGTCGGCGCACGATACGCATGGAACAGGCCGGCCCGGCGGGTGGCCGGCACCAGGTTGGTCAGGCCGGTTATCTGCACGCAGCCACAGTCTGCGTGGGTGTCATCACAATTGTGCATGCCCGGGTCGGTTGCGGCCTCATGACTCCCTGGTTCCTGCAGTGCGTGCTGGTGCATGGCCGGCATGTCGGCCTGAACCGGTTCCGCGTCACCGTGGCACGTAGCAAAGATACTGCCGGGCATTGCCACCAGCCAGATCAATAGTATCGCGAGCCATTTTTTGCAAGCCGTAATCATAGCCCGATTGTAGCACCTCAATGGCCCCGGGGGATGGCTCATTAGGCAATCGTAATGGCTTACAGGCAATTGGTTGGTTTGGGCAAGCCGGCGATCTTGCACGCCTTGCGCATCGGCGTTTCGGGAAACAGCGTTAACAGGTAAATACTGTTGCCCTTATCCGCCCCCAATCGCTCGCGCATCATTTTTACGAATACCCGGGTGATCGGAGTATGCTCATATTCCTGGTAAATATCTCGCAGTAAACTGATGATTTCCCAGTGATTATCGGTTAGATCGATCGACTCGGAGCGGGCGATTTCAAGGGCCGCCTGCTCGGACCAGTCCGCCAGGTTCTTCAGGTAGCCTTCCTTGTCTGTCGCAAGACCGGGCATCAGCTAGTACCAGCTCTGGCTCGGGTAATGGGCTTCGGTGAGTTGCACAAAACCATCGTAATCAATGACTTCGATTGCCGGGTTCAAGCGTTCTGTCAAGTCGCGTGCGGTGATATCGGCTGCCAGCGCAAAAAACCGCACCCGATCCGGCGCCGCCACGATAGCTGCGCCGGCCTCGGCGGTTGCCAGTGCCGCGTACACGCCGTCCTCGATCAGCACCACAACTTCTCCCGGCTGAATTACCCGCAAGCAAGAAGCAAGCGCATTGTGCGAGTGAGGTGATTTGTTGACAATGTGCATCGTCATCGTCCTAACCTCCCAGCACCACGTCTGCTGCTCCAATCAGGCGGCCCGCGGCACTGCTATCGATCACCTGGCAGTCCAGTACCAGCGCTTCCCTCTCTATTCCGCGCACCGCCAGGGAATGTTCCTCCGCATAGATATTTGCGACCTCGTAATGCTTCAGCATCGGCAGGGTCCGGGCCAGGTTTTTCTGCATGATCCCGGAAGGGTCCTGGTCGGGCAGCAACTGCAAGACGCCGTCGTCCATAAACAGGATATCGATCGACTGGTTGAAAGCCGCACCGGCCAAAGCGATATCCAGCGCCTCGCGCGCCCGGATTGAGCCATAGGGTCCGCAGCGGCTGATTAGCAGGAAGGAGGTAGTGGCTGCGCTCATGGTGGCTGCGGGTTATGGCCCGAAAGTGATCAGCCGATCGGATTCGATACCGGCCTCGATTAGCTGCCCCAACCCCGACAGGGTGAACGGCTCGTTGACGTTGCTGGCAGCTTGTTCATAGCGACTGGCTTCGCCGCTATCCAGCAGGCCCCGGCGCAGCGCTGCCGCGACACATACCACTGCGTCGATTTGGTGGTCACGAATCAATTCTGCCCAGCGCTGCGGAATGTTTGGTTCGTCCTGGGGCGGAGTGGAGAGGTTGGTGGCGTTGTGGACGCCGTCCATATAGAAAAACAGTCGGTATACGTTGTGGCCGCGCGCCAGCAAAGCCTGGACAAAGTTGTAGGCCGTGTCGGGCGCCTGGGAGGAGTAGGGCGCTCCGTAAATAGCGATGGTGTAGTCCATGGTCGAATAAAAAAGCCCCGCGGCTAGCGCCTGCGGGGCTTGTATTACCAGGTAGCCGGATACTTAGTCGTCGCCGCCAAACGCGCCGATAAGGTGTAGCAGGCTCACGAACAGGTTGTAGATATTCAGGTACAGCGAGACGGTCGCCATGATGTAATTGGTGTCACCACCGTTCACGATACGACTGGTATCAAACAGGATGAAGCCGGACATAATCATCGCAATGACCGCGCTCAATGCGAGGTGCGCACCTGCGATCTGGA
>CAMYKE010000422.1 GCA_947258895.1 uncultured Pseudomonadales bacterium
GCGGGTAAGTTGCGCCGGCGACTGGTAGTTCCGGCTGAACAGGATCACCCCGCCGACTTCGCTGTGCGCCAGCAACTCGCGCTCGCCCGCAACGAGCTCGGTCGACTCGAGGTCCAGCATCAATGCCCCAATGGCCATAACGGTTGTTCCAAATTAATAATGGCCGCTATTCTAATGAGTGAAGTGCTGGTAACCAAGCACTAAATGGCTACATTCAATGCCTATAGTGGAATGGCCCGCGGAAACGCGGATCAGCACACAGCTAGCTGGTGTTGCAAAGTGGATTGCCTCCTGCGGCTCGGGTACCGGTCATCGGTCGCGCCAGCTTCTGGAGCCGCGGTAATTGGCTGCCCGGGCCGCGTCTACCCTGCAACTGGCACAACCCGACCGCAGCGCCAGGCACGCCAGCGAGTATTTTTCCGGAATCACTGACCGGGCAAGGTGAGCACTGAACGGCCGAAAAAAATCCCGGCAACGGGCCGGGATTCTCTAGCGACGAATTACTGCGCTTCAGAGGGTGCCGATGTAGGCCACCACGTTTTCGATGTCGGCATCAGTCGCCAGGGTCATGGACATCGGTCGCATGGTCTGGCCCCAGGTGTCTTCGGGATGGGTGCCGCGGATGCCGGCCTTGAAATTTTTCAGCTGGGTAACCATGTACCAACTCGATTGCCCCGCCAGTTTGGGCGCGCCAGTGGCTTGGTTACCCTCCGCATTCGCGCCATGGCATGCCGCACACATTGCATAGGAAGCTTTACCCTTGGCGACATCCGCCGCCAGCGCTCCACCACAAAAGCCCGTTCCCAGCAGGGCAAGTATAAACCAGGATTTCATCTGCATACTCCTTATCATGGGTTGTAATTTCAGGTAGTAATCAAGCGCTATGGAGCGCAACAAAGTCACTATAAGGCTATGACACTCCAGGGCTATGATCGTGATGCAAGAAACTGGCGCGGCGGCCCACAATACAGCCATTATGCCAGTGAACAATTAGGACGTCACCGGTCGCGCAAAGTTCAACGGGCTCTTTTGCCTCCCGACTCCCTCATCCGACGATATTGACGGGACACCCCGCGGGCACCCGATCAAACAAATCGATAATATCAGCGTTACGCATGCGGATACAACCATGGGAGCGGGGGATGCCCATTGGCTCGGAATCCGGAGTGCCATGAACATAAATGTAGCGCGCCATGCTATCGACCTGTCCGAGGCGATTCCTGCCGATCTCGGTGCCGCACAACCATAAAATTCGCGTCAGAATCCAGTCCGCGCCGGGATATTTGTCCTCCATCTCCGGAGAATAAAGCGCACCCGTAAAGCGTCGCCCCCGTAGAATCGCGTTGGCAGGCAGGCCGGTACCGATTTTAGCCCGCACATAGTGACCACCGCGCGGGGTTTGCTCGCTGTGCATGCGCTCCCCGAGCCCCTTCGCCGCACTGGAGATACGATAGCTAGCCACGCACCGCGTGCCCTGGTAGAACCGCAGCTGCTGGCTGTGGATGTCAATTTCGATTCGTTCTCGCATAGCCTTACAACACTTGCCGCTAAGTCCGCGGCCGAACCTGCTCTTCCTTGCGCTTTGCGGGCCGTCGGCATGGTCGCAACCGGCGGTCAGTGCGGCCAATCCGGTTGCCGCGAGTTGAATAACCGCTTTCCTGCCGCCCCAATACTGTTTATACTTACAGCCTGTATATAATCACAGGACAATACTGCATGATCAAATTAACCGAGCGCCAACAAGACGTTCTGGACTGTATCAGGAATTACATGGATCAGACAGGCTTTCCCCCCACACGGGCCGACATTGCCCGCGAACTGGGGTTTCGTTCCGCCAACGCCGCCGAGGACCATCTCAAGGCGCTGGCACGCAAGGGTGTCATTGAAATAATCACCGGCACTTCGCGCGGCATCCGCCTGCTCACCGAAGCGGAGCCCGCACCGCCCGGACTGCCGATTATCGGTCGGGTCGCTGCTGGCGCTCCCGTTCTGGCGGAACAACACATCGAGAGCTATGCGGAAGTATCCCGCCAGTTGTTCTCCCCGGCCGCGGACTTCCTGTTGCGGGTACAGGGTGACAGCATGATCGACGCAGGAATCCTTGACCAGGACATGGTCGCGGTACATTCGGTGCGCGATGCCAGCAATGGCGAAATCGTGGTGGCACGAGTTGATAATGAGGTAACCGTGAAGCGACTCAAAAAGCAGCCCGGGGAAGTGGTGTTATTGCCTGAAAACAGTGCTTACCAGCCAATCAGGGTTTCCGCGGCCAACAGCGAGGAATTTGCAATAGAGGGACTCGTGGTGGGGATTATTCGTCAATCGGTATAGGGCTACCAACTAGTGCAGAGTGTGCTGCTTGTCGTACTCGTCGTCGTCCAACTCAGCCTGCGCTTCGATATCAACGTCGGAATCGGCCCCGTTTTCATCCTGAATCTGGCCGACAATGCGAATCCCGGTGTTGATCATTGCTTTCGCAATGTCGATGTACTGTTCCTGCAGAAAAAACTTCACTTCGTCTGAAAAAGTCACCCGCACCAGCGGTTCGCCATCGCCGTCGATGCGCTGCAGTGCTATATCACCACTGGCCAGTTCAACAATCTCATAATACGAGTTAGACATGTATACGTATCTCAAATCAGAAATCAG
>CAMYKE010000423.1 GCA_947258895.1 uncultured Pseudomonadales bacterium
ATTTACGCATTGGGAGACGTAATTGACCGGGTGCAGTTGACTCCGGTCGCACTCGCCGAGGGGATGGCACTCGTGAGGCACCTCTACGAGGACCAGCAGGTAACGTTCGACTACCGCCAGATACCCACTGCGGTATTTTGTCAGCCGAGCATCGGTACCGTGGGCCTCACGGAGCACGAAGCCCGCGCGCATTACCCCAATATCCAGGTGTATCGGTCCAGTTTCAGGCCCCTCAAGCACACCATCAGTGGCAGTAGCGAACGTTGCCTGATGAAGCTGGTGGTCGATGGGGATAGCGACCGGGTGCTGGGCGCCCATATGGTGGGTTCCGAAGCAGGGGAGATCATCCAGGGTATTGGTATCGCACTGCAGGCCGGCGCGACCAAGAGCTGTTTCGACCGCACCATCGGTATTCATCCGACTACCGCGGAGGAGTTTGTCACAATGCGCCAACCCGTAACTTGACGTAATTTATAGAATTGGTTTTTAAGTGAACGAAATAATTGATTTTTTACCCTGCGAAACCGATCCGCGCTGGATCCACGCCGCGCTGCAGAATCAGGCATTACTCCTGATAGACCACGCCCACTGCGAGAAGAAAGCCGCCTCCACCGCGATGAGCCTGATGTACCGCTACGTCGATCGGCCGGATTTGCTGACCAAGATGTCGCAGTTGGCGCGAGAGGAATTGCTGCATTTTGAGCAGGTGCTGGGCTTACTGCAACAACGGGGTATTGCCTACGATCACCTGACTCCGTCCCGCTATGCCCGGGGGTTGCGCGATCATGCGCGCACCCATGAGCCGGCGCGGTTGATCGACGTGCTGATCATCGGCGCCTTTGTTGAGGCGCGCTCCTGTGAGCGTTTTGCCAAACTGGCGCCGCACCTCGATGCTGAACTGGGACGTTATTATCAGTCCTTGCTGCGCTCCGAAGGCCGCCACTTTCAGGATTATTTGCAATTAGCGGAATTATACAGCGCAGGCCCGATCCACGATCGAATCGCGCACTTTGCCGAGGTAGAGCAGGCGTTGATCTGCAGCGAAGACGTCGAATTCCGCTTTCACAGCGGCATACCGGCTTACATCGCGGCGTGTTGATACGGGGCTACGCGAGATCAAAATCCGTTAACTGGTAACTGCCATCATCCTCGAACGCGAGTTGCCAGCCCTTTTGATACCAGTCCCCCAGCACGATGCGAGTCGCCGCATTACCGGCGACTTCCAGGCGGTGGACGGCGGGGCGGTGGGTATGCCCGTGGATCAGCAGGTCGACGTTGTGCTCGGCCATTACCCGCACGACTTCGGCGGGCGTCACATCCATGATATCTTCGGCTTTGTCGCCGGTTTCCTGCCGGCTGACATCGCGCAGGCTCTGCGCCATCGCCAATCGCTCCGGAATTGGCTTGCTCAGCGCGGCAGCCTGCCAGGCGGGATCGCGGACCATCTGGCGTAATTTTTGGTATTCGACATCCCGGGTACACAGGGTATCGCCATGCATCAGCAGAGCCTTCCTGCCGCCCAGTTCTATCAGGGTGGGATCGTCCAGTAGCTGGCAACCGGTTTGGGCACAGAATAACTCGCCGATCAGGAAATCACGGTTGCCATGCATAAAGCAGGTGGGCACACCGCTGTCGGACACTGCCTTGATCGCCTGCTTGACCTGTTGGGTAAATTCGTTTTCGAAATCGTCACCGATCCAGGCTTCAAACAGGTCGCCCAGGATGTACAGGGCATCGGCCTTCATCGCCCGGGTCTGGAGGTAATTGGCGAATGCCAGCGCTACTTCGGGGCGGCGGGGTTCAAGGTGCAAATCGGAAATAAATAACGTAGTCATCGGCGGGTTACCCTCCTGTCCCCCGCAGGCATGGCGGAGCGTGATGTTTACTCGGGATCGTCTACTACTGCAGCGGACTCAATGACCACGTCATCTACCGGAACGTCCTGGTGCCCGGCTTTGGAGGTGGTTGCGGATTCGCGGATCTTATCTACCACCTCCATCCCTTCGACAACCTTGCCGAACACGGCATAGCCCCAACCCTCGGGGGTTTCGGAACTGTGGTCCAGAAACGTATTGTCCTCGAGGTTGATAAAAAACTGGGCCGATGCCGAATGGGGCTCCATGGTGCGCGCCATTGCGACACTGCCACGCAGATTGCTCAGCCCATTGTTGGCTTCGTTGGTGATGGTTTCGCCTGCGGGCTTTTGCACCATGCCAGCTTCAAAACCGCCACCCTGGATCATAAAATTCTTAATCACCCGGTGAAACACCGTACCGTTGTAGAAACCGCTCTCCACATACCGGGTGAAATTCTTGGCGCTTACAGGCGCATTGCCATGATCAAGCTCAATATGGATTTCGCCAAGATTGGTGCGCAGGATAATCATTGGTGACGTCTCTCGATTGTGATCAAAGTCAATAATTGTATTGCAATACACGGAAGCGGGATTAACATACCCGTCGATGTAACTATTCGCAACGATAAATTTAAGTTTTCTGGATCCTATGAGTGACGCAACCGCTGCACCGCGGAGCAATTTTATTCGCAACATTATTGATGAGGACCTGCGTCAGGGTAAGAATGATGGCGGCGTAGTGACGCGTTTTCCACCCGAGCCCAATGGTTATCTCCACA
>CAMYKE010000424.1 GCA_947258895.1 uncultured Pseudomonadales bacterium
GGTATCCATGCCGATAGAAAGTAGTGGTGGATCATTGCAATCCATCCCCCGGTGGATTCGAGTTTGAGCTGCTCATCCTCCATGTCGTCGAAATCTACTTTTTCGTACTTGGTCTCTTCGTTATAGTAAACCGATCCGGTATAGGTATAGAGCAGACGCGAGGTTTCGAGGGGTCTTGAGCGCTGGATCTGGCGATATTCGCTGCCCTGCCATTCCTGTGCCGAGCCGTTCTCAATCTGGTGCTTAACGTCGACCAGATAGTCACCACGCCTGAAGTGATAACTCTTGACAACTTTGATACCGTCCTGGGTCCAGTACATAGGCACGACAAGTTCATCTTGACCATCGGCAAGTTCGTAAGCTGTCTGATCAGTACGGTAAATACTGTAGTGCGTTGGTGCCTTTTCTTCTTTATTACGCAGACCGCTTTGTACAATGTAGATCTAGTCGCTATCACTATGGACCAGTTCCAGCCAGTCGTCGGGTTGCTCCAGTGAGGTTGGATACTTTTTGAGCTTAAGCGAGCGAATTACGCCGCCCCGAGTATCGATCAATGCCTGCACCACATCGGTATCGATCCTGACCAGTTGCTGTTGCGGTAGAGTTGGTGAAGCTACCCCGGTACTGGTGGTGCTGCCCGTTACAGTGCCTGGACTTAATTCATCGGCCTGCTCCGGCAAATCATTTCCCGGGACCCCCTGTTCCGCTATGCTGCCATCGGCGGCGGGCATAGATTCGCTGTTGGAAACCGGCTGGGGACCATAATCAATTTGCCACTGCTGCCACATCAACATGCCGACGAAAACCAGTGCCGCAAACAGAAAAAGTCGCGAATTATCCATGGTTGTGCTCACTACAGGGGCCTGGAACCGGGTCATAACCCCCTTCATGCCATGGATGGCAGCTAATAACGCGTTTTAATGCCAGCCAGAAGCCTTTCAGCACACCATGCGACTCGATCGCTTCAAGCGCGTATTGTGAGCAGGTGGGAGTATAACGGCAGTGGTTCCCAAGCAACGGGCTCACTAGATAGCGATAGGCGTGAATCAGTATTAGCAGGGACTTTCGCATTGTCTGATGATGCTATTCCAGTGTTGATCCAATGTGGCTCGAAAATCTGCCGGCCGGGTTAATAATATTTCGCGTTTCACCATAACCACGACGTCGCGAGGCGGCAGGCGATGCCTGTTTTTACGAAAGCTCTCCCGCAACAACCGTTTGAGCGCATTGCGCTGCACCGCGGTTGGTACCTGTTTGCGTGCTATCGCAAATCCGATACGAGGGCCTTCACCCGTATTTTTACCAACCAGGAGCGTGATACGGTTGTCGCCAATTCGAATATTGTTCTTAAAAACCTGCTGAAAATCGATTGCGCGCGTTAATCTCAGCCCTCTCGGGAAAGACTCGCCGGCGCTGACACCCACTTTACGGTGTGAGACGTGCTCTGCCTTTCGCCCTACGAGCCCGAATTACATCACGTCCACCGCGGGTTTGCATGCGCGCGCGAAAGCCGTGCGTCCTGGCACGCTTAAGATTACTGGGTTGAAATGTACGCTTCATAGCAAACGCCTCGGCCGTTTAGTTTGTCGATTTCAACAAGGCGCGACAATGTACTGTTAGAGTTGCGTTACGTCAATATCTAATTGAGCTTTACGCCAATATTTCTGCGTTTTCGCAGTTAGGGCTTCGATAGGTTATGAATTGAGCACAAAACTTTTATTTTTTTGTTCGCACCTCTTGCTAGGGCTGTGGATAAGTATAATATTGTGCCTTACCGGCCGAGTTCCTAAATTTACCGAAATAGCGGTTAATACAGCCGAAAAAACCAATTTTTGGGGTTTTTCCACAGCCTGCGCATCACGTTGGCTCTGGGACTGACCCCCTATTCCGTCCACTTTGGTACGTGAATATAAACAAACGGGGATGTTTTGAATTCAATCTGGCAACAGTGTATTTCCTGCCTCGAAGGCGAAATCAGCGAGCAACAACTCAATACGTGGATTTTGCCATTGCAGGTAGAACAGGACCTAAATACGCTGAAATTGTTAGCCCCGAACCGTTTTGTCATGGATTGGGTTCGCAAACATTTTCTTGACCGTATACGCGAACTGGTTACCAGCCTCGATGACAGCAAGTCAATGTCGGTCAGCCTGATGATTGGTTCCCACGCCAGGGCGGCAGAACCCGAAGCCGTTGCCGCGACACCACCTCCGCGAACCTATCGCTCTTCGGGTGTTAATGAATCTCAAAAATTCAAAAACTTTGTCGAAGGCAAATCCAATCAACTCGCGAGAGCTGCATCGATCCAGGTCAGCAGTAATCCGGGTTCCGAGTATAACCCGCTTTACATTTACGGCGGGGTGGGTCTCGGAAAGACTCATTTGATGCATGCAATTGGCAATCAGATCCGGGAAAACAACCCGGATGCGAACATTTTATACGTGAATTGTGAACGTTTTGTCTCCGACATGGTTAAGGCTTTGCAGCATAGTCGCATGAATGACTTCAAAATCTCATATCGTAGCCTCGATGCCCTGCTCATTGATGACATCCAGTTTCTTACCGACAAAAACCGCTCGCAGGAAGAGTATCTACACACCTTCAATTCTCTTTACGAAG
>CAMYKE010000425.1 GCA_947258895.1 uncultured Pseudomonadales bacterium
CGCGGAGATAAACATCTTGAACTCGCATTCACGGCGCAATCGCTCAAAATCGATCAGCTCATTCAAGATCATCCGCACCGGATTCAGGTTGACAGGATTAAACTCGTAGGGAGACAAAAACCGGCCCAGGCTCACCACCGCATTGAGTTCCGGAGACTGGTCGGACTTAACGAGCCCACCAGAGCGCAGGTCAATCATTTTGGTAAAAGTCGAGATTGCGGTGAAATCGATCGCGAGCTTGCCCCATAAACTCTGCAGTTTCTGCCGTGCGCCATCACGACCGTCTTCCATCCAGCCCTGCGCCAGGGCAATTCCATTCATTGCGCCACTGCTGGCAGCACTAATACCCTCAAAACGCAGCCGTCCGTCCTCCAGCAGCCGATCCAGCACACCCCAGGTGAAGGCGCCGTGCGCTCCGCCACCCTGTAGCCCCAGGCTCAGTGTTTTGGTGGGTTTCGCCGCGCTTTTGGGTACCTGTTCGCTAGCTGCCATGGTCTCGTATTTGCAGTGCACGCTGCCGTAGAATGTAGACCGGGAAATCCCGTGTTCCATCGATGGGCTGAAATTTTATCAGCAAAACTGCGTAGTACGAAATAAATATGGGAAAGTCCCGGTAGCAGCCCTTGCCAGCGCACGAATCCAGAACCGATCGCGGGGGGCTTACAACAATGCGAGCCCTTGCGATTGCTTGGCAGCCATGACTGTTCCGGGCTTCTGTTCCGGTCCCTGCTGGCAGCCGTACTCCAGCTGCGCCAGCAGGGCGTCGCCACTGCGGCGACGCAGCCCGTCTCCCGGATCGGCAACCGCTTGAACTCTATTCTCGGACGACAGCCGTGCCAGCCTCTGCTCGGTGCGTTCGGCGATTATACCACGTAGCAAGTTGGCCTGCGCGGGGCTATCCCCCCCCATCGCGACATTCAACTGCATTTCCAGGTTAAAGCCACGCCCGTTTGCCACAGGGAAGGTTTCGTCAGTAACAAGCTGGCTGTGCGCGGGACCGGCCAGGGGCTGGACCCGCGCCTCATACAACAGGCTCAGCATCAGCGCGAATTGCCCGGCATTCTCCTCCCGAATGGACTCGTTAAGGGGCTGCGCCAATTGCGCGGACAGCGGCTGGACAGGCTCTGTTTGCACTTACTTTGCGCTCGGGATTCCGGGGAGAGTTGCTACTGGAAATATCGGCGCGACACCGCCAGACTTTACCATAGTGCACTTCGAGCCAGGCCGCTAAGACGCGAAAGTCCGGTTTCCTATAGTAGCCGGTAGCTCTCCGGCGCCGCTTTCAGAACCAGCACGTCGCCGTAGCGAACCAGTTCACCGCTAATTTGCACCGGTACCGCGATTTTGTCGAGGATCCGCTGGTTTACAGGGTTACCTTCGACATCCAGCAACTGGTAGTAACTCCTGTTGCCGGCGGGCGTCGTGACGACCAGCAGCGGTGGCACGCCACCGCTGATACAGCGAATAGCGCAGGCTCGATGCGTTTTACCGTTCCCCGGCTTCATCACGCCAAGATAGCACTTGCTGTCGACAATCTCGCCGTGCAGGCTCACCTCGCCCAGCTTTTCCGCGGGTTCGCCGGCGAACCGGGCGGCTGATTCGACGGGCGCGATGGAATCCGGCAGCAGCTCCAGCATGGTCTGGCCATCCCGGTAAATCAGCGTTCCCCGCAGCTTCACTTTCTGGCCATCGAACTCATTAATCAGGGCTTCGGCGCCGAACTTGAATGGCGCGACCAGCAGCCAGGACGAGTAGCTGCTTTGCCCGGCTCGCGATCCGGGTCGCTCCACCAGCAAGCGGGGATAAGGCTCCGTCAGCACGATTCCGCTGAATTCGCGGTAGTCGCGAAACTCGAATTTCCCCGCCCCCAACGGCGCCTGGGAGCCACTCAACAACAGCGCGATCACACTGATCAGGCACAACAACCCTGCCAGCAACCACCGGATTGCGAGGGCGGTGCCCGCCGGCGCCTTGCTCCGGTAGCCGACATAAAATTCGTCGCGACGGCTCACACCGCACCTCGATCAGAGGCAATGATGGCCGGTTCAACCTCGCTGCCGGCAGGCAATGGACGAGGATCGACCCACACCTTGCCGGCACGCACCTGAACCCGAAAGGTCGGGATCTTCTCGGTGAAGGGTGGCGGCGACCGGCCGGTCGCCGGGTCATACTGGTAGCCATGCCACGGACAGGTTATGCAGCCGTCGATAATCCGGCCCTCCCCCAATGGACCATTTTGATGCTGGCAGACATTCGACACCGCCGAAATCTTGCCGTCATATTTAAAGATCGCGACCCGCTCACCGCCGAGCATCACGATCCTGGCGCAATCCTCCGGGATGTCGGCAACATCCACAGTTTCCACCAGATGCGGATGCCCTTCCGGGTCGCCAACCCGATCCAGCCGCGAACCGAACCATGCGGCACTCGCATGCAGCGCCAGCACAGCACACACACCGGCAGCCAAAAGCCACAGGTACACCGGATTGGTCTCGACCTGCAATACCCCCAATGCCACATGCATGATTAACAGCGCGTAGGCAAGGTAAACCAGCATATGCAGCGCTTTCCAGACCGGTGCGGTCAGGTTTGCCAGCCAGAAGTCATGGCTGGTTG
>CAMYKE010000426.1 GCA_947258895.1 uncultured Pseudomonadales bacterium
AGCGGGTCAATCTCAAGGCCACGACTACCGAGGGGCTTGGCTATATAGGACGCCGCGAGGGGATTGCCTGTCATGCCGTTGCCCTCCTGGACCAGGCGGCATCTAGTGGCAGCGATTGACGCGCGTCAAACAGCGGCGGCGCGGCAATGGCCGCTGGCATTCGCCTATGCGGGTGGATGTCCGGAGTGCGGGGCGGAAATGCGTGCGCAGCCGGCAGACTTCCGCGTCGACGAAATAGCCGGATTTGGCTCCGCTGCTACCGGGCTTGCCGGGGTCGGCGAGCATGTGTACCTGCACATCGAGAAAATCCAGCAAAATACCGCGCAGCTGGCGTCGCGGATTGCCAAGCTGGCTGGTGTCAGACCGCTGGATATTGGATATGCCGGTATGAAAGATCGTAACGCGGTTACCCGGCAATGGTTTAGTGTTTATCTTCCCAAGGGGAGGGCACCGGACTGGGGTGCCCTGAACGATGCCAATACGGCGGTTCTCGAAGTAGCCAGGCATACCCGCAAACTTCGCAGGGGTAACCATGCCGGGAACCGCTTCGTGATTCGCCTGACGCGGCTGGCGGGCCCGAGCTCCTCACTCGAGGCGCGGCTCGCGGATTGCGCGAAGCGCGGCGTGCCAAACTATTTTGGGCCGCAGCGCTTTGGCCTCGACGCGTCCAACCTGGCACTAGCCGACGACCTGTTCAATAACCGCCGACGCGCACCCTCCCGGGCATTACGGGGGCTGGCATTGTCAGCGGCGCGCTCCTACCTGTTCAACCGGGTGTTATCCGCGCGGGTTATCGCCGGCAACTGGCAGCGATTCGAGGAAGGCGATGTAGCCGGCGTGGCGGGTGCGACTGGACCGTTGTGGGGCAGGGGCCGACTTGCATCCGGCGCGGCGACATTCGAACTTGAAGACAGTAGCACCGCGGAATTCGCCGCATGGCGCAATGGTCTGGAGCATGTGGGTTTACAACAGGAGCGGCGCTCGCTATGTTTGTATCCGCAGGAAATGGGCTGGGCCTTTATTCCTGACCGGGGTCGCGGTAAGGAGCTGGAATTATGCTTTGTGCTGGCTCCCGGTGAGTTTGCGACCAGCGTCCTGCGGGAACTGGTTAGCGTCGAGGATCGGCGCTGCCGGGCCGCGGCAATCGATAATCATACCAGAGAACACTTTTGAACAAGCTCAACCTAAGCGGGATAGGCATGACCTCGCGTCGCACCCGGGATCGACTTGTCGAGCGGCTGCGCAGCGAGGGGATTACCAATGAGGCGGTATTGGGGGTCATCGCCGGCACGCCTCGGCATATCTTTCTCGATGAAGCACTGGCGCACCGAGCGTATGAGGATACCGCGCTGCCGATCGGCTTCAATCAAACGCTGTCCCAGCCGTATATTGTAGCGCGTATGACCGAGGCGTTATTGGCCGCCGGACCTCTGCGGCGGGTGCTGGAGATCGGCACGGGATCGGGTTACCAGACCGCGATTCTCGCGCAGCTGGTCGGCCAGGTGTTTAGCATGGAGCGTATTCTGCCGCTTCAGGAGCAGGCCCGTGCACGGATCGATCAGCTGGGCCTGCGAAATGTCAAAATGAAACATGCCGATGGCGGCATCGGCTGGCCTGAAAAGTCGCCTTTCGATGCAATTATTGTGACCGCTGCGCCACGCGAAGTACCGCAGGAGCTGATAGCCCAGCTCGCGCCGCATGGTCGCCTGGTGATCCCGATCGGTTCCGACCACAAACAGGACCTGGCGCTGGTCACCCTGGAAGAGGGCGAGGTTGTCCAGCAAATCCTGGAACCGGTACGTTTTGTGCCCCTGCTTGGCGGCGCGGTCGATTAGTCCACTGCTCCTGCCGCTACAACATCAAATTAAGGATAAATACAATGCAAACGAACGGGTTTTCGGAAGGAGGCTAGTGGCCGGCGAGCATTCGAAAGCGGGGCTGTTTGTGCGCGGTATGGCAATGGGTGCAGCCGATGTCGTGCCTGGCGTGTCGGGCGGCACCATTGCATTTATCAGCGGCATTTATGAGGAATTGATCGATTCGTTGCGTGCAGCCGACGGGACGGCGCTCAGGTTGTTGTTGGCGCTGCGCATCCGCGAGTTCTGGCAACACCTGAACGGTGGTTTCCTGGCATTGGTTTTTGGCGGCATCCTGTGCAGCATATTCTCGCTCGCCAAGCTGATTTCCTGGGGTCTTGCGACATATCCCCATATCATCTGGGCTTATTTTTTTGGTCTCATTGCGGCTTCGGTGATCTATATTGCCCGCCATGCGGGACTTTCTGCCTACCGTAACCTGCTTGCCCTGGTGCTGGGCGCCGCATTGGCCTATTCACTGACGTTACTCACCCAGGTTAACCTGAACCCGTCCCTGGCGTTTGTGTTCGTGGCGGGGGCGATCGCTATCTGTGCGATGATCCTGCCTGGCATTTCGGGGAGCTTTATCCTGGTATTGCTTGGCATGTACCAGTATATAATCGCCGCCGTGAAGGAACTGGATGGCTCCGTGTTGATCATATTTGCGTTGGGTTGTATCAGCGGCCTGCTGAGCTTCAGCCATCTATTGTCCTGGTTATTGCACCGTTTCCACCAGTTGACGCTGGCGGTACTTACCGTCTATAGCATAGATCGGTTTGGTAATGCGCGTAGCAGAGACTAGTTCACAATTCCGGTCAGAGCGGTTGCCACGATACCTGCCAGCTGCAATGCTGCGAGGGATGCTGGCGCTAGCCACGTTGCTGGCAAGCGGCTGCGTAAGCCATAACTATGCTCCGGTCGAGGACCTGGCGCGGCCGACACCGGTGCTATCAGGTAGTCACCAGGTGCGCGGCGGCGAAACCCTGTACTCGATTGCCTGGCGTTACGGCCGGGACTATCGGGAACTGGCGAGGATCAATAATATTCGCTACCCCTATCTAATCAAGCCAGGGCAGCGCCTGCAACTACGGGCGCAATCTGGCTCCAGGCCTCCCGCTGCGCCGAGGGCTACCAAGCCGTCCGCTCGACCGACGCCGGCAACTCCGGCAATGTCAACGCCACGGGCGCTGCAGACCCGTGGTACGCCGAACTGGCAGTGGCCGCTGGACGGCAAACTGGTCGGGCAATTCTCGGCTGCCGGTGGCAGGGGGATCGATATCCAGGCGAGCCACACTACTGTAGTGCGGGCCGCCGCCGATGGAGTCGTGGTATATGCAGGAGATGGGCTGATTGGATACGGCAACCTGGTCATAATAAAGCACAATGAAACCTATCTCAGCGCCTATGCCCACAATCGCGCGCTGCTGGTCGATGAAAAAAATTCCGTTAAAGCCGGGGACAAAATTGCCGAAATAGGCTCTACGGGCAAAAAAAGTCGGGTCTTGCATTTCGAGATTCGCAAGAATGGCGAGCCGGTTAATCCGTTGCGCTACTTGCCCAAAGGCTGAAATCTTACAGAGATTGTTGCC
>CAMYKE010000427.1 GCA_947258895.1 uncultured Pseudomonadales bacterium
ACCCGGGCCCGCCTGTCCAATACCCCTGCGGTGTTCTGGCTTGATCCGGAACGTGAGCATGACATGCAGTTGGCGGCAAAGGTCACCCGCTATCTGAAGGACCATGATACCAGCGGCCTAGATATCCGCATCATGTCCTACGTGGAAGCCATTCGTTTTTCAATGGAACGCCAGATCCGTGGCCTGGATACCATCTCGGTTACCGGCAACGTGTTGCGCGATTACCTGACCGATCTGTTCCCAATCCTCGAACTGGGCACCTCCGCCAAGATGCTGTCCATCGTGCCGATGCTGGCCGGTGGCGGCATGTATGAAACCGGCGCCGGTGGCTCCGCTCCCAAGCACGTGCAGCAGGTCGCGGAAGAAAACCATCTGCGTTGGGATTCGCTGGGCGAATTCATGGCCCTGGCCGCGTCGCTGGAAGACGAGGGTCATAAACACAAGAACGAGGCCGCGCGAATCCTGGCAAAGACTTTGGACCAGGCCACCGGCAAGGTGCTCGAAAACCACAAGTCGCCGTCCCGCAAGACCGGGGAACTGGATAATCGGGGCAGCCATTTTTACCTGGCGTTGTACTGGGCACAGGCGCTGGCCGAGCAATCTGAAAACACTGAATTAGCGGCCCGCTTCAAACCGCTGGCACAAGCCCTGGCTGACAGGGAAACCGACATCGTCAACGAACTCATTACGATACAGGGCCACCCTGCCGACCTGGGTGGTTATTACCATGCCGAACCTGACAAGGTAATCAAGGCGATGCGCGCCAGTCCTACGTTCAATTCCATATTGGCGGCCGCCAATACCTGACTGGCCGGCTGTCTTGCGCATCGCTTTCCGCAGCGGCGCGTATTCAGGGCTTGTCGCCCGGATGATCGAACCTGCCGTGTTGCAGGAAGTGGATAACCTGTCGTTGCGCCTCGGCGTTGCTCATGATGAAGGCATGGCTGGCTGCGACTTCGATAAAGTCCGCCATGCCTTCCAGTTTGCTGCTCTCAATGCTTACGGTACCGTCGTCCCGGCCGGGAATGAGTAATGACCCGAGCGGGTTGATACTGCGGTTCCCCATCACGATTCCCAACTCGAATTTCGCGTCTCCCAGGCCATTTGGCTTGCTGTGCGCGGCGGTACCCAGCTCGTTTGCGGCAGGACCCAGCAGCAGGTCAAACAGCCAGTACTTCGAGAAGGCGTCGACCAGTTCGCTGCCCTCGTTGGGGGGACTCAGCATCACCACCCGGTGCACTTTTGCAACCAACTCATTTTCGAATAACTCGCGGACGATGATACCGCCGAGGGAATGGGTGACGAACGAGATGTCGCCTTGCGATTCATCCATGCAAGCTTTGATTTCGGGCAAAATACTATCGCGCGCCAGATCCGCGATGGTCCTGGTGGTGGAGGGATAATCGATATTGCAAACCCGGTAGCCCGCCGCGGTGATACTCTCGCCCAGTTCAGCCATCGACGCTGCCGAGCGGCCTAGCCCATGCAGCAGGACGACATACCCCCCCGCTGGCCGTTGGACAGGCCGCGCCAGGTCCGGTTGCCGGGACGCGGGCTCCAACCCTGCCCAAACGGGCTGGTACAGCAACAGTGCGCCTGCCAGGACGGCCAGCCCGGTTACAAACAGCACGTGGTATACGCGCCTGGGGAAATGCATGCTAACGCCTCGCTGCTACCTGTGCGGCTCGCCTGCTGCGGAGATATGCCCGGTCGCTGTTACTGACCCTTGTACAAACTCTGGCGCACGCGCAGAAATAATTCCTTGCCCATATTCGGGTTGTCCTTGATCAGGTTGATGGGCGAGGTTTCCAGCGAGAATGATTCCTGGCCTTCGAGCAGCGCGTCGAGATCGCCTTGATCAAGCTTCTTGTACGCCATGCTCCAACTGCTGAAAGCCCTATCATGAATCGGACCCTCATGAATGGTAACGACCGAAGTATGCCGTTCATCAGCCCGAATTCCCTGGTACAGATCCACCACTTCGTGCCGCGGGCCTTCGAGTATCTGCATAAACTCCCGGTTACGATACAGCAGCATGCCCGTAATCCCGACTTCGCTGTTATGGCGCCTGCTCTCCTCCAGAAGTTCCGCAAGTTCCCCGTCGGTCATTTCCTTGACCGCGATGCTCATGTATAGCAATTCGTACACGTTGTAAACCTCTCCGCTAACCCTTCGAAACTCACTTCCGTTGTGCCTTCAGGATAGAGGCGAGTCGCGATTAATGCGAACTTTTTATATCTACAGGGCCGGCAGCTACCTGTGCCCGGCGACCCGCCGCCGAGAGTGATGGCGCGACTGCGGTAACCCTGCGGCTATCCTTAGGCTACGCTCGCTATTGCGATGCTGCAAGCGCTTCGGCCGAGACGATCACGCCATTGTTATCGGCATATAGGTATTCCCCCGGGACGAAAGTTATACCGCCAAAGCTGACCGGTACATCGACATCACCCAGGCCGCGCCGCTCTGTCTTGAGGGGAATGGAGCCCATTGCCTGGACGCCAAGGTCGGTTTGCGCCAGGGCGTCAACATCGCGCACACAGCCATAGATAACCATTCCTTCCCAGCCGTTGTTCGCAGCGTTGTCCGCTATCAGGTCACCGAGC
>CAMYKE010000428.1 GCA_947258895.1 uncultured Pseudomonadales bacterium
ACCGAGGTCGACTTCCACCACGATCGCGATGGCGGTGAACAGCACCGCCAGCCCGCCGAGTACCCAGGCGACAGGAAAGCCGGTGAAGATAAGCGCGATGAACGCCACGAACATCAGGATCGAGAGGATATCCTTGATCGCCACGCTCACTCCCGGGGTAACGGCCGCGGCGCGCCGAACAGCAGCGCCGTCACCCGCAATAGCCGGCCGCAACCGGCGAGTAACAGCAGCGCAAAGCCGATAACCAGAAAGGCCTTGATGGCCCAGCGATACGGCAGGCCGCCCGGGGAAACGGAAATCTCCGAGCTGGTGAAGGAGTCCCCGACAAACGGCACCGCAAACACGAGGATCAACGCTACGAAGGGAAAAAACAACAGCAGCAGGCCGTACAACTCGATCCAGCCCCGGGTGCGCGCACCCAGCCTGCCATGCAGGACGTCGACCCGGATATGGTTGTCGCTATCCAGGCACACCGACAGGCCGAGGAGAAACCCGATCGAGTAGAGATGCCACTGGATCTCCTCGAACTCGATGCGACCCTCGCCGAACACATAGCGCAGGGTGACATTCAGTACGATCACGGCAAGCAGCAGCAGCCAGACCCACGCCAGCACACCCGCGAGGCGCACCAGCATGCGACTGATAGCGGCGGACAGCGGCGTGTGGGGCAACGGATCCCGGTGCGGTAGGGTTTCCCGGACCCGGCCCGCGTCAAGGCTCATGGCGCAACCCGGGGCGGTGGTTTGCAGAACAAGTCATCCCCGACGGTGGTCCGGTTCCGTGGCTGCAACGCTCAGAAGTCCCGCGGCAGATAGGCGACCCGCTTCCAGTGCCGGTACTGCTCGCGGAATGCCCGTTGCGACGCCAGGATTTCCGCAAAATCGGCATCCTGCTGCGCCGCTTCCTCGAGGACCGCTTCCGTGCCTCGGCGTAATTCCTCAAGCATGTCGCGTGAGAGTATGCCGGCGGTTACCCCTTTCGCCGGGTAGTCGGCGACGATTGCCCCCTGCAGGGCCTCACTGCGCGCCAGGTTGCGGGTAACGCCGGCGGTGCAGGCCATTTCGAGCAAGTTACGATTTGCGGTAGAAAGACCGTTCCACAGTTCGAGATTGATCACCATATGGAAGGCTGTAAAAGGCTGGTGCCAGCCCGGGTAGTAGTTGAACCGGGCCACTCGCTCCAGGCCGAGCGCCTGGTCAACCACGAGGCCGGCGAAACGAATCTTCAGTCCTTTCAGATCGTCCAGGCCGTTGATGGGTTGGCGAAACCAGCCCGCGGTTTCCGGTCCTATCAGGCCGCACAGCAGCGGATGGATGGCATAGCGGTGATACAACGCCTCGGCGAGCTCGCGACCGCCCCCCTCATACCACCAACCCATGAATTCCCAGGGTTCGAAGCCGAACGGCACCGCGGAAATCAACGGCGAGGCCGGTATCTTCCCCTGATCGTAACCGAGCCAGGTATAACCCGCCTCGACTTTCTGCTCGCGCACCGCGTCCACGATGGAGAACGGCGGTACCAGTTTGCCCGGCTCATATACGTCGAGTTGTAGCGCACCGTCGCTGCCTCGCTCAAGAATGCCGGCAACATAAAGGACGTTGTCACCCAACGCCTGCAGATTAGTCCCGACAGCGATCGGTAGTTTCCAGTGGACCTTCTCCTTCGCAACGGCCGCAGTAATCTTGGTGGGGGCGACTGCCGACGCACCGGGCGGGCGGATCGCGAGGGAGGCGAGCACCCCGACCAGCAACGACACGGCAACGGCGAATGCGGCGGCACGTAAGGAAAGTGTACGCTGTTCAGTCATAACTCGGAGTTTCGATTTCTCGGCAATGCGTCTATGGTCACGCGCCTCGGAGTACGCGTGTCAGCTTTTGTGCGCCATCGCAACCGCCCGGAACATGGCGCGGGCCTTGTTCAGGGTTTCTTCCCATTCCATGCGTGGCACCGAGTCGGCGACCACTCCGCCACCGGCCTGCATGTACAGCATCTCGTCCTTGATCACCGCGGTGCGAATGGCGATGGCGGTATCCATGTTGTCATCCCAGGAGATGTAACCCACCGCGCCACCATAGATTCCACGCTTCACCGGCTCCAGCTCATCGATGATTTCCATGGCTCGAATTTTCGGGGCGCCGCTCAGGGTTCCGGCCGGCAGCGTCGCTTTCAACACATCGATGGCACCCAAACCGGGCTGCAGCTCGCCAATCACATTGGACACGATATGCATCACATGGGAATAGTACTCGACGATCATCTGGTCGGTCACTTCCACGCTGCCCGTCTTCGCCACCCGCCCGACATCGTTGCGCCCCAGGTCGATCAGCATCAGGTGTTCGGCGATTTCCTTGGGGTCGGCCAGCAGTTCCTGCTCCAGCGCCTGGTCCTCGGCTTCGGTACGACCACGGGGCCGGGTTCCCATCCTTCAGGTTGAGGTAATACATGTAGGGCGAGGGATTGAGGTTGCGCAGCGCCCGGTACAGGTTGATCGGTCGGGCGGCAAACGGAATCGACATCCGCTGCGAGGGAACCACCTGCATGACATCGCCCGCGAGGGTGTATTCCTTGATGCGTTCCACCGCCGCCTCGTACTCCTCACGGGTAAAATCCGAGCTAAAATCTTCCTCGCAGACGCCCAGCGTTTCCGCAGCTGCGGTCGCAGCCTCCAGGTCGACTTCGCTGGCCGCGGGCAAATTGCGCTGTAGTTGGCGGACCAGTTGTTGCAACCGCAGCTGCGCTTGCTCATAACTGCCCGTCAGCGCCGGGTCGGCGTGGACAATCAGGTTCAGGGTGCCGGCCAGGTTATCGAACACCAGCACCTCATCGGACACCATCAGCAGGATGTCGGGATTTCCCAGGGTATCGGTTGGCGCGGAGTCACGCAGGCGCGGCTCGATATAACGCACCGTGTCGTAACCGAAGTAACCCACCAGGCCGCCCGTGAAGACAGGCAGGCCCGCAATCTCGGGGACACGAAACCCGGTCTGGAAGCGCTTGATATACTCCAGCGGATCCTGCTCATGGCTGGTATGGCTGACTACGCCGTCGACCTCAATGGCGACATCATTTCCCGACACCTTCAATACCGTTCGACTCGCCAGGCCAATGATGGAGTATCGCCCCCATTTCTCGCCACCCTGTACCGATTCGAACAGGTAGGAATACGGGCCATCGGCCAACTTGAGGTAGGCACTCAGGGGCGTGTCCAGGTCGGCCAGCACGGTGGTCGCGATCGGTATACGGTTGTAACCCTCGGCCGCGAGCGCCTCGAACCGGGCGGCGCTGAGTGGTGTCATGCCTGCTGCAACTCCGACCGCATTGCGGCAATGGTGGCCGTATAATCATCGCTACCGAATATTGCCGAGCCCGCCACAAAGGTGTCCGCGCCCGCCGCGGCGACCGCACCGATATTGGCAATACCGATGCCACCATCCACTTCCAGCCGGATCGGCCGGCCACTGGCATCGATCATGGCGCGCGCCTGGCGGATCTTCTGGTAGGTTCCGGGGATAAATTTCTGACCACCGAAACCGGGATTCACCGACATCAACAACACCATATCGACCTTGTCCATGACATGCTCCAGACAATGCAGCGGGGTCGCCGGATTAAACACCAGACCACTCTTGCAACCGCCATCGCGCACCAGTTGCAGGGAGCGGTCGATGTGTTCGGAGGCCTCGGGATGAAAGGTAATATAGCTGGCCCCGGCGTCGATAAAATCACCGATAATACGGTCAACCGGCTTCACCATCAGGTGCACATCGATGGGCGCTGTTACCCCGTGTTTGCGCAGCGCCGAGCACACCAGGGGTCCGATGGTCAGGTTGGGGACGTAATGGTTATCCATCACATCGAAGTGCACGATATCCGCACCGGCCTCGAGCACGGCGTCGACCTCTGCCCCCAGGCAGGCAAAATCGGCGGATAAAATGGAGGGGGCAATAAAATATTCCGGCATTCTGAGCGGGACCTTTTCTACGACACCAGAGGGCCTCTGATCGATTCAAATTAGCATTGTCATTGCAAGTCAGGACGGCCAGGTAATCCCCGGTTTCCTCGCAAAATAGCCCGCTATTCTACACAGAATTTTACAATGCGTATATTTCCGTAAGCGCGCACCAGGCGCCCGACTGGTCCGCGCCCGGCACCCGCCGACTGATCGACGGCCGGCTCAGCGCGACAGCATCCTGTCAACCAGGTCCTGCACCAGCGGCAGCTCGAATCTTTCACCTCGAAAGGCGCTAATCATCAGCAGCAACCACATCACAAATCCCAGCGCGCTGATCAGCGGCGCAAAGATTGCCCCGAACAGGGGGACGGCGGGCATCAGGATTCCCAAAACAGTTAAAGCCCCGAATACCACCACCGATTGGGCAGCGTGGAAACGCACCAGCTCGTTGTCTTTCTCAATCAGGTAAAACACCAGCCCGGATACCCACCCGAACAGGTAGCACAACAATCCCGCGACATTCTCATCGAGACCAGTACTGGATTTCGCCACTACATATTCCCCTGTTGATCGCTAAAGTACCGGTTACCCGGAGGGGTCGCCGGCGGCCCGCTCCGCTCGCAACCTGGCACGGACATTCATCAGCACCTTGCCATAACCATTATGGCCGAGCCGGTCACGTCCGCAACCCCAAAAATAATCATATTGGCTGTTTTCCACCAGTCTGCGCTCACCGGTCTCCAGCAACTTGTCGGCGATCTCGGGATGGGTTCGGCACTTCGTATAGACCGCCCTGGTCATAACCACTTCGCGCACCCGGTCCCAGTCCGGGCGCTTTTTGCGCAGCCACGCATGCCCCAGCTTACGCGCGTTGGCCGGATGCTCCGCAGTGCGAATCCGCGCCTGGTAGCCCGGGCTGTCATGTTTCATCGCCTGGTAGTAGTGCTCCACCGAAGGCCATTGGGCGCCATCCAGCTCGAAACCGTGCCGGGAATAGGAACCCAGCACCTCATCGGGATCGGCG
>CAMYKE010000429.1 GCA_947258895.1 uncultured Pseudomonadales bacterium
GGGATTCTTCGTCGCCGATTCCAAAAAACGCCAGGAACCCGCCGCCCTTGCCTGGCTCGCGGGCATCGGGATAAAAACTGATATAGTACACCCCGTCGCTACGGTCCATATCGCTGGGCTGCAGGGTACGTTCTTCTTCGATCGCCTTGCCGACGGATTCCCATGCGCGATTGTAGTCCAGACTTAACAGCAGGACTGCGTTGCCCTGCTCATCCTGGGTGATTATGGATTTAGGGGCGCCTACAAAACTCTGCGCGAGCAGTGACGCGGGCACGCCCTCATATTCCGTGGCGATAAAGTAACCGGCAATTTCCTGCATGATCGCCCTCGCCACTTCGTCATTCTCTGTCGTTTTTGACCAGTCCAGTTGCTCCGCCGGCGGTACATCCTGGTCCGCGGGAAAGCCGAGGTGCATGATATACACCTCATTGGATTTTTCATGCATACCGTGTTCGACGCGAATGCGAAACTTGTCGCTGGTTCGGACGCCATCCTTGTTGCGCGACAGCCATGCAGTTTCCATGATGCCCTGATTGGGAATCTCCAGGTCCAGGTCAATACCGTTCAGTTCCCAAAACCGGCGCACCCTTGCCCAGGCCTCGGAGGGTGTGCCACTGGCGGTAATCCAGTAGCGATTGCCGGAACGAAACGCACGCACATCGGACTGGGATGGAGCGACCGCAGATTCCGGCGGCGGAACTTCAAACTTGCCGGTCTTGGCAAGCTGCAGCCCCCCTGAGGCATCCGGAATGGCATGGAGATCCTTGATTGCAGGCGCCGCGATGCCTTCAGGTATCGTGATGCGCTCCGTCACCGCGGCCTGCCTGTAGTCACTACTGCGATCCCGAAACACGCCTGCGTCGCCTCCCAGCCAACTACAACCCGTCAGGCCACCGGCGAAAAGCAGGGCGAAGACAGCAGATTTCACTACACTCAATTGCATAAAATTACAGCACTCCAGCATGGTGCATGGCCTGGCGAACCCGATCATGGTATTTATCACTCAACCAGGTCAAGGGTAACCGAATCCCCTCCTCGATCATGCCTATCTCAGCGAGTGCCCATTTTACCGGTATTGGATTGGCCTCAATAAACAAGTCCCGGTTGAGCGCTGCAACCATGTCATTTAACCTGGCAGCAACGGCACGGTCACCGCCAATCGCCGCCGCGCACATATCTGCCATTAACTTTGGCGCCACATTTGCGGTAACCGAAATATCACCACAGGCTCCCATCAACATAAGCTCCATCGCAGTCGCATCGTCACCAGAATACACGCTCAGCTGATCAGCGCAGCGATCGATCACCTCCCGGCCGCGATCCAGGTCACCGGTAGCCTCCTTGATACCCACAATGTTAGGATGCGATTTCAGTCGAGCCACCGTTTCAGGCAATAAATCACAGGAGGTGCGGCCCGGCACGTTGTAGAGAATCTGCGGGATATCGACGCTGTCCGCTATCATTTTGAAGTGTCGGTACAATCCTTCCTGCGTCGGCTTATTGTAGTAAGGCGTCACCAGCAAGCTCATGTCGGCATTGCGGCGTTTCGCCTCCGCAGTCCATTCGACCGCTTCACTGGTTGAATTTGCCCCGGTGCCGGCAATGACCGGAATACGACCGGCGACCCGCGCTACGACCTGCGCAATTACTTCCATATGCTCGCCGGTTGGCAAAGTCGGAGATTCACCGGTAGTGCCAACTGCAACAATTGCGGCCGTATCGTTTTCAATGTGAAAATCGACCAGCTTTTCCAACGCTTGCCAGTCAATTGCGCCCCCCGAATGCATCGGTGTCACAAGCGCCACAATACTGCCGTTCAACATGGGAAAACACCCCCTGAAAATCAAGTACGTAATAGTAATGTCGAGGACTCACAATCACAAGCGAACCCCGGTATAATTTGCGATCCGCAGTCGCCCTCAGCACAGGAGCAAATATCCCATGCCAGTCGTATCCCTGAACCAGCCCGTTGGTGATTTTTCTGCCGCTGCCACCGGCGATCAGACCATCTCCCTGGCATCGTTGCACGGAAAAAATGTGGTGCTCTATTTCTACCCCAGGGACAGTACCCCCGGCTGCACCACCGAGGGACAGAATTTCAGGGACAAGATGAATGATTTCGAGGCACTCAATACGGTAATCCTGGGAGTGTCCAAAGACAGCCTGAAATCCCATGAAAATTTCCGTAGCAAGCAGTGCTTTTCCTTCGACCTGCTGTCTGATCCCGACGAGGAGTTGTGCCAGCAATTTGATGTGATCAAGGAAAAGAACATGTATGGACGCAAATATATGGGTATTGAGCGCAGCACGTTTCTAATCGATGCCAAGGGCGTCCTGAGAAACGAATGGCGCAAGGTGAAAGTGCCGGGCCATGTCGATGAGGTACTCGAAGCGGTGAACGCTCTCTAGCGGATGGTTGAGAAGCCCGCAGGAAACCGGTTTTTCGGTGAGGTTGCCCCCGAGATACCGCCCTGCCCGGGACATGCCCTGCCTCGGCATCCTCTACAACCGCGCCTGCGTTGCTCCACTAGCATTTGACCACGCACATGCGCGTCGTCCCGGCGAAGGCGGGCTAGCCACCAGGCGCTTCA
>CAMYKE010000430.1:0-3237 GCA_947258895.1 uncultured Pseudomonadales bacterium
GGCCTGCGAAAACAACAAGGCGCCGATTCTGACGGTATTGCGTGACGTGTTTCGCGCAGCAACACAAGTGCTGGAGATCGGTTCCGGCACTGGTCAGCATGCGGTTCATTTTGCCGCGAACCTGCCGGCATTGACATGGCAGCCAAGCGACGTCGCGGCAAATATTCCGGGCATCAGGATGTGGCTGGCGGAGGCCGGCCTGGAAAACCTGCTGGATCCGCTGGTGCTGGATGTTACCCGGCTTCCCTGGCCAGCCGCCTCGTGCGATGCCATTTTCACCGCCAACACCTTGCATATCATGGCCAGGCCGCAGGTCGAGTATTTTTTCCGCGGCCTGCGTGACGTCCTTGGCGCCGGCGGCGAGCTTTGCGTGTACGGCCCGTTTAATTATGGCGGCAGCTATACCAGCGCGAGTAATGCCCGCTTCGATCAATGGCTGGCTGTACAAAACCCCGACAGTGCGATCCGTGATTTCGAGTGGCTGGATGAATTGGCCACGCAGGCCGGACTGCGCTTGATCGAAGACTATGAAATGCCGGCCAATAACCGGCTGCTGCACTGGCGTAAATTGCCTGGCTGAAATCGAATTTGCCCACTGCGCCCGGGTCGTGCTTTTCGCGCGTGCGATTCCAGGTTGGGTAGTTTGCAGGCGGGCGGTATGGGACACCTGCCTGAATCTGTGGTCTGATGACTGAGGGATTATTGGACGCGAAGGATGAAACCATGATACGAACGGTTACCTTACTGGCATTGCTGATGGTGCTCGGGACCGGGTTCGCTCATGCCGAGAGCTTTAAGTGCGGCAAGCACTTCGTCGAGATTGGTGAATCAAAGGTTTCGGTCCTGTTGCATTGTGGCGAACCGATCTATACGGAAGTCATCTCTGCAGATGACGAACGCAAGATCGAGCAATGGGCCTACAAGGGGAGGGGGTATCGAGCCTTTATCCGCATATTGACCTTCGATGGCGGCACCCTGAAGCACATTAAAATCGGGGAGCGTGCTGATTAGCAAGGCCCCGCGATCGGCTCTCCCCGACGAAAATCACTTTGCTCACCGGGCGGCGTCTTATCCGGACGTGCCTTTTTTGAATGGCAACAGGCCGGCGGCCTCGGCTTTATAGTCCTGGATGCCTGCGTGCTCGCGATGCAGGAAATCCTCGATTGCGGCGCGGAAAGCAGGATGCCTGATCCAGTGCAGCGAATGGGTTTCGATCGGTTCGAAACCCCGCAGAATCTTGTGTTCTCCCTGCGCGCCGGGGTCGAAGCGCGCCAGGCCCCGCTCGATGCAATACTCGATACCCTGGTAGTAACAGGTCTCAAAATGCAGGCATTCGTACTCCTCGAAGCAGCCCCAGTAGCGCCCGTACAGCGTGTCGTCTCCCACCATGCAGAGGGCCGCGGCGATTGCCCTGTCGTCCTGGTAGGCCATTACCAGCAACAGTTGCCCGGCCATGGAGTCGCGAAGCTGGTAAAAGAATTCGGGCGTTAAATAGCCCCGTTGGCCGCGTTTTAGATAGGTCGCCTGGTAGAAATCATAAAATGCTTCCATCTCGGAAGCCTGGATGTCGGGTCCGGCAATGCGGCGCAGGGTAATACCCTGTTCTGCGACCCGCCGCCGCTCTCGCCTGATATTTTTACGCTTGCGCGACACGAAGCGCCCCAGAAACTCGTCGAAATCGCGGTAATCCCGGTTGAACCAGTGGTACTGGCAGCCCAGGCGTTCTCCCAGCGGCAAGCCGGCCAGGAGTCCGCTGGCCGGGGTGTAGGGAATTGCGGTCACCAGTTTCGGGTAGTACTGAACACCATGGCGATGATATGCATCGGCCCATGCCCAATCGAACACGTATTCGCCGTAGGAATTGTGCTTGGTGTACATCGGCATCAGCGCCACGACGACGCCATTTTCCTGTACCAGCACATGACAGGGTTCCCACCCCGCGTCCGCGCCGACACTGCCTGACTGCTCCAGCGCGGCGAGGAATTCATGGCGCAGGAACGGGTAAGTGGTGCCGGCGATGCCATTCCAGACTGCAGGATCGATGTCCCGGATACGAGGGAAAATGTCGATTTCCAGATTGTTGGCAATGACCTTGGTCTCCATAGCGGTTGATGTTACATTGCGGGTCAAGGGTTGGTCCAATACAGATAACAGGGGATTCCATGTTCGAACTGCACCCCCAACTACAGCAGGATTGTTTTGAACTGGGTGATTTCAGCCTGTCGCGCCTGCTGCTGTGCAACGACTCAAACTATCCCTGGTTTATCCTGGTGCCGCGCTGCGACGACCATATCCGGGAGATCTACCAGCTGTCCGACGAGGACCAGGAACTGCTGTGGCGCGAGTCGAGCTACCTGGCTCGAACCCTGGATGAGCTATTTCAGGCCGACAAGATGAATATCGCTGCGCTCGGCAATATGGTTCCGCAGCTACACATTCACCATATCGTGCGCTATACCAACGATCGCGCCTGGCCGGGGCCGGTATGGGGCAAGGTGCCGGCAAGCATCTATGAAACCGGCAAAATGCTGGAGATCAAGCATCAGGTGAATACTGCCCTGCGCGACGACTATACCCCTTTCCATTGATGCCGGTGCCCCGCGCCTCGACGAAGGCTACCCAGGATATACTGCAGACCGGAATCGTGGTGTGACTGTATCCCCTGGACGGGCTGGCGTAGCAACATTGTGCTTCACATCGTCGAGAGGTATCTGGCGAAGCCGTCCCATGACAGAAATAACCCCGCAGCCCGGTTTTTGCGCTGTTCTGGCCCAATAGTTTGCGTTACAATTGGCCGCTTTTGCCGGGGCTCCCCAGAGCTGGAACGCCCCGCTGGCAACGTAACATCAGGTCCGTTGGGGAAAACAAATGCCAATCTATGAATACCACTGCGCGTCATGCGGTCATCAGCTGGAAAAATTGCAAAAAATCAGCGCTGCGCCCCTTGTCGATTGCCCCGAGTGCGGCAACCCCGCGTTAACGAAAAAGATTTCCGCCGCCGGCTTTCGCCTCAAGGGTGGTGGCTGGTATGAAACGGATTTCAAGACCAGTAACAAGAAAAATATTCATGGCGATAGCAAGTCACCCGGCGGGGATTCCGGTAGCAAGACCCCTGCAGCGGCCAAGGGTGAAACCGGCAAGACCGAACCCAGGCCACAGGCCGCCAAAGCCGGCCAGTAGTTCGACCTTACCAGAGTAGCAGGAGCAGAAGAGAACCCTATGCGCAGTCATTATTGC
>CAMYKE010000430.1:3281-3930 GCA_947258895.1 uncultured Pseudomonadales bacterium
ATCGGCGCCGGGATCACGGTGGTGTCATCTTCCTCGATATGCGTGACCGCGAAGGAATTGCACAGGTAGTATTCGACCCGGATACCGAGGCCAGTTTCGCGACGGCTGAGCAAGTACGCAGCGAATTCGTGTTACATATCAAGGGGCGGGTGCGGGCGCGCCCCGAGGGCACCGTCAATCCGGATATGCCTACCGGAGCGGTCGAGGTGCTGGGCAAGGAACTCGCGATTCTCAATACTTCTGAAACCACGCCGTTCCAGATCGATGAACATGCCCATGTGGGCGAGGATGTACGGCTAAAATACCGCTATGTCGACTTGCGCCGCCCCGAGATGCTGGAAAAGATGCGGTTTCGCTCGCGCGTCACCAGCAGTATTCGCAGTTTCCTGGATAACGAAGGCTTCCTCGACATCGAGACGCCTATCCTGACCCGCGCCACCCCCGAAGGGGCGCGCGACTATCTGGTGCCCTCGCGCACCCATCCGGGCGAGTTTTATGCCTTGCCGCAGTCGCCGCAGTTGTTCAAACAGCTGCTGATGGTCGCCGGAATGGATCGCTACTATCAAATTGCCAAGTGCTTCCGTGATGAGGATCTGCGCGCCGACCGGCAGCCCGAGTTCACCCAGATCGACCTCGAGATGTCCTTCGT
>CAMYKE010000430.1:3936-6524 GCA_947258895.1 uncultured Pseudomonadales bacterium
AGATGGTGGTCGGGTTGTTCCGGGAGCTGCTGGACGTCGAACTGGGCGAATTCCCGCGTCTCAGCTACGCCGAAGCGATGCAACGCTACGGCAGTGATCGTCCCGACCTGCGGATCCCGCTGGAGTTGGTCGACGTCAAGGATTTGATGAAGGATGTCGACTTCAAGGTATTCAGTGGACCCGCCAATGATATCAAGGGCCGGGTTGCCGCACTCAAGGTGACCGGGGGGGTCAAGCTCAGTCGCCGTGATATCGATGGCTATACGGAATTTGTGCGCGTCTACGGCGCCAAGGGGCTCGCCTGGGTCAAGGTCAATGATCGCAGCAAGGGTCTGGATGGCTTGCAGTCTCCAATTCTCAAGTTCATGCCGTTTATGGTTGTCGACCAGCTGCTCGAGCGGCTTGGCGCGCGCGATGGCGATATTATTTTCTTTGGCGCGGACCAGGAAAAAATCGTCAATGAGGCGCTGGGCGCGCTACGGGTCAAGCTCGGTGAAGACATGAACCTGATTACGCGAGAGTGGGCGCCTTGCTGGGTAGTCGATTTCCCGATGTTCGAGCTTACCGATGAAGGTGGCCTGACCGCATTGCATCACCCGTTTACTGCGCCCTCGGGTTCCCTGGAGGAGCTGAAAAGCAATGCGGTCCATGCCTTGTCCCGCGCCTATGATATGGTTTTGAATGGCACCGAGCTCGGTGGCGGCTCGATACGTATTCACGACCAGGAAATGCAGAATGCGGTGTTCAAGATCCTCGGCATCAGCGAGGCAGAGGCCCGAGAGAAATTCGGCTTCCTGCTGGACGCGCTGAAGTTCGGTTGCCCGCCGCACGGCGGCCTGGCGTTCGGTCTCGACAGGCTGGTGATGTTGATGGCCGGAGCAAGTTCGATCCGCGAGGTGATCGCGTTCCCGAAAACCCAGAGCGCGGCTTGCGTCATGACTGCCGCCCCGAGTGACGTATCCCGGGAGCAACTGCTGGAACTCAGCATCCGGGTGCGCAAGCCGGCGACCGCTAGTACGGATAGCGGGAGCCAGGAGTAGCCGCCCCCGTGCGATCTGACCAGGAGCACAAGGCAGCGCCGGATTGCGGAGTGGACGAGATTTGCAGGGCGTTTGCAGAATTCGGAGTGGAGTAAAGTAGAGAAATGGCTGGACACAGTAAATGGGCGAATATCAAGCATCGCAAAGCCAAACAGGACAAGAAGCGCGGCAAGATATTCACCAAGATCATTCATGAACTGACGGTCGCCGCCAAGGCCGGTGGCGGTAATGTTGAGGACAATCCCGGTCTGCGCCTCGCAATGGATAAAGCCATGGCCGCCAATATGCCCAAGGACACCATCAAGCGTGCCATTGAGCGCGGTGCCGGTGGGGGCGAGGGCGACCAGATGGAGGAGATCAGCTATGAGGGCTACGCTCCGTCCGGGGTCGCCGTCCTGGTAGAGACCCTCACCGATAACCGCAACCGGACGGTGGCCGAAGTACGGCATGCCTTCACCAAGTGCGGCGGCAACCTGGGCACCGATGGCTCGGTGGCCTACCTGTTTAACAAACAGGGCCAGATAACGTTTGAGCCGGGTGCAGATGAGGAGCAGATCATGGACGCGGCCCTGGAAGCCGGTGCCGATGATGTGGTCAGCAATGACGACGATTCGATCGATGTGTTCACCGCCCCGGAGGATTTTGACAGCGTGGTAACAAACCTGCGCGAGGCGGGTCTCGACCCCGTGAATGCCGAGGTTGCGATGATCCCGTCGCTGACCGTGGAACTCGACGTCGAAGCCGGCGAAAAGGCCTATCGACTGGTGGAAATGCTGGAAGACCTGGACGATGTGCAGAATGTGTTCACCAATGCGGACTTTCCGGAGGAAGTATTGCAATAGCGGCAGGCCGGCTATCGTCGCGGGGCTGGCGGCCGGCATGCGGAGAAGTGACCCCCTGATATGGCACTGATAATCGGCATAGATCCTGGTTCACGCATTACCGGCTACGGCATCATCAACTGGCTGGGCAATCGGTACGAGTATGTCGATAGCGGGTGTATCCGCGTCACCGCGGCAGACCTGCCCGAAAAATTGCAGCAGATTTTTGATGGAATCACCCGGCTGATCGCACTGCATTGCCCACAGGAAATGGCGATCGAAAAAGTGTTTATGGCGCGTAATGCGGATTCTGCTTTGAAACTCGGTCAGGCGCGGGGCGCGGCGATGGTGGCCGGTGTCAACCAGGGCTTGCCGGTGGCGGAATACTCGGCGCGCCAGGTCAAGCAGGCGGTGGTTGGCAAGGGCGCCGCCGATAAAAAGCAGGTGCAACATATGGTTGTCGCACTACTGGGCCTGTCCAGGGCGCCGCAGGCGGACGCGGCCGATGCACTCGCCGTTGCGATTTGTCACGCCAATACATGTCACAGCCTGCTCCGCATCGGCGGTGCCGGTGCCGCGCGCGGCGGACGCCTGCAACCCATCAAATAGGATATCAAGTAGCACTCGATGATCGGTCGAATTAAAGGTTTACTGCTGGAAAAGGTCCCCCCCGACGTCGTGATCGATGTGCAGGGAGTGGGCTATGAACTGCAGGTGCCGATGAATA
>CAMYKE010000430.1:6567-9937 GCA_947258895.1 uncultured Pseudomonadales bacterium
CATTTTGTGGTGCGCGAGGATGCCCAGTTGCTGTTCGGCTTCTTCGAGCCCGGCGAGCGGGCGCTATTCCGGGCCCTGATCAAGACCAACGGCGTCGGTCCGAAGCTGGGGCTGGCAATCCTGTCCGGAATCGAGGCCCAGGATTTCGTGCGGGTAGTGCGTACCAGCGATGTCGCTGCACTGGAGCGCTTGCCCGGGATCGGCAAAAAAACCGCCGAGCGGTTGATCATCGAAATGCGGGACCGCCTGCAGGACTGGCAGGAACGGCATGCGGGGGGTTCGACAGAGGCAGCGTCCTTGCCCGGGGACCGTCGGCAAGCCCTGGACGAGGCAGAAAGCGCGCTGGTAGCGCTCGGCTACAAACCCCGTGAGGCCAATCGCGCGATCAAGAATATCGCCCGCGAAGAGATGACCAGTCAGGACCTGATTCGCCAGGCTCTTAAAGTCATGGTAAAAGTGTAAACGCGACCGCGTAGCGCAGGACAAAGCGATGATAGAATCCGATCGAATCGAAGCCGACCGCATGGTGTCTGCCATTGCGGACCCTGTCGAAGAGCGCATGGACTACGCGGTGCGCCCGGCCACGTTGCAGGATTATATCGGCCAGCAGGTGGTCCGCGAGCAGATGGAAATCTTTATCCAGGCCGCACGCGGCCGCTCGGAAGCGCTCGACCATACTCTGATCTTTGGCCCGCCGGGACTCGGCAAAACCACCCTCGCCAATATCATCGCCCACGAAATGGGGGTGTCAATCAAGTCGACCTCGGGTCCGGTGCTTGAGAAAGCCGGTGACCTGGCAGCGCTGCTGACCAATCTCGAAGCCGGCGACGTGCTGTTCATCGATGAGATCCATCGTCTCAGCCCGGCGGTCGAGGAAGTGCTGTATCCGGCGATGGAAGATTACCAGCTGGATATCATGATCGGGGAGGGGCCGGCGGCGCGCAGCATTAAGCTGGACCTGCCCAAGTTTACGCTGGTCGGCGCCACGACGCGAGCAGGCCTGCTGACGTCGCCGTTGCGCGATCGGTTCGGGATCGTCCAGCGCCTGGAGTTCTATGACGTAAAGGACCTCACCAGTATCGTCTTGCGTTCCGCCGGATTGCTCGAGGTGCCGATCGAGGACCACGGTGGCAGGGAGATCGCGCAGCGCTCACGCGGCACGCCGCGCATCGCCAACCGGTTGCTCAGGCGGGTCCGTGATTATGCACAGGTCAAGGGTGATGGCACGGTCAATCTTGATACCGCCGATGCTGCTCTCAATATGTTGAATGTCGACCAGCGCGGCTTCGACCATATGGACCGCCGCCTGTTGTTGGCCCTGATCGAAAAATTTGCCGGCGGGCCGGTGGGCGTCGATAGCCTCGCCGCGGCCATCAGCGAGGAGCGTGATACGATCGAGGACGTGCTGGAGCCGTACCTGATCCAGCAGGGCTATATGGTGCGTACTCCGCGTGGCAGAATGGTGACCCAGCACGCGTATCTGCATTTCGGACTTACGGCACCGGATTCCGGTAGCGTCGAACAGAGCCAGCTGCCTTTGGAACCAACGGTAAAATAAGAGTATGACGGGTGAATTCAAGTGGCCGGTGAGGGTCTATATCGAGGACACCGATGCCGGTGGTATCGTTTATTACGTCAACTACCTGAAATATATGGAGCGTGCGCGCACTGAATTCCTGCGCCATATCGGCTTCGATCATGCGCAGTTGATCGGGCAGGGCGTCATGTTCGTGATTCATGCCGTGGATGTGCACTACAGCAAACCGGCGCGTCTTGACGATGCCCTGCTGGTGAGTGTCGAGATCGACGAGCTGCGGCGTACCAATGTAACTTTTCGGCAAACAATTTTGAATGCTGGTTCCGGCGAGGAGTATACTCGCGCGCAGGTGCGGGGCGTTTATGTGACTCGCTCCGCACTTAAACCCTGTAAAATCCCGCCCGACATCGCGAAGGCACTGGGTTCTTACCAGAATGTACGTTAAGGAGATTTAGCTTGGCTGAAAAAATGTCGTTATTTAGTCTGGTGGCCAATGCCAGCTTGCTGGTGCAATTGGTCATGCTGATTTTGGTCGCCGCGTCGGTCGTTTCCTGGGTGATGATTTTCCAGCGCTGGATTCTTTCGAAACCCAATTCTGGTCGGGTATCGATCTCAGCCAGTTGTATCTTGAAACCAAGGCGCAATTGCATGTGCATAGCGGCGTGGAAAATATTTTCTGCGCGGGGTTGGCAGAATTTACCCGGCTGCGTCAGCGGTCAGGTGCGGAAGCCGGCGCGATTCTCGACGGGGTGCAGCGGGTGATGCGGGTGGCGCTGGCCAGGGAGGAGGAAAAACTTGAAGCGAATTTACCGTTTTTGGCGACGGTGGGTTCGATCAGCCCGTACATCGGGTTGTTTGGTACGGTGTGGGGAATCATGAACTCGTTTCGCGGCCTGGCCAATGTGCAGCAGGCGACCCTGGCGACGGTAGCGCCCGGTATCTCCGAAGCGCTGGTCGCCACCGCGATGGGTCTGTTCGCTGCGATCCCGGCAGTCGTGGCCTACAACCGCTATTCCGCCCGCGCCGAGGCGTTATCGAATCGCTATGAAACCTTTGCCGACGAGTTTTCCAGCATTCTGCACCGCAAGGTGCATGGCAAACAGGCAATCGTAACCCCCTGACGGTTGGAGTACGGACTATGGCAAGAGAACGCGCACGCCGCAAACCAATATCGGAGATCAACGTCGTTCCCTACATCGATGTGATGCTGGTGTTGTTGATTGTGTTCATGGTAACTGCACCGCTGTTGACGCAGGGGGTGTCGGTCGATCTGCCCGAAGCACCCTCGGAACCGATGGACCTGCAGGAAGATGAAGAGGTGGTCGTGGTTTCCATCAAGGCGGATGGTACCTATTACATTGATCTGGGCACCAATTCCGAGGAGGCGGTAACCCTGGATTTTATCGCTCGCCAGGTCGAGAAGATCATTCGGGTTAAGCCCAGTACGCCGGTGTTATTACGCGGCGATTCGGCGGTCAATTATGGCGCGGTGGTCAAGCTGATGACCGCCCTGCAAGCTGCCGGCGTGCCAAACGTCGGCTTGATATCAGAGCCACCAAAGGTCTGATTCACTCGCATGTCGCGTCGCACGGGTTGGTACTATATTGTTAGAGCTTCGGACTACCGGTAATATGCTCGCCACTTATTATCTGCCTACGGCCAAATCCATTGTTTTGCACCTGGTGATTTTGGCCCTGTTCTCTTCCAGCTGGACGCCTGAAGAGGACGACCAATATGAGCCGCCGGTAGTAATCGTCAAAGCGCGTATTCTGTCAATGAATGACCCGATCCTCGCTCGCCAGCAGCGGGAGCAGGAGGAGATGAAGGCCCAGC
>CAMYKE010000431.1 GCA_947258895.1 uncultured Pseudomonadales bacterium
CGACGGCATACGCAGGAGCCTGTGTCAGAGTATTCTCTGCGCTCATTTGCTCTTGAATGCAGGCAAAACGATTTTAAAAGCTCTCAATAGCGTATTTGGTTTTTGTGGATTGTTATTGTTTTCGTTTGAACACCTGCTCCTGCTCCGTTAAATGCCGGAAATTTTCGGAAAGACGCTAAATGCCAATTAATCGGAGTCTGCAGATAGTCTGTCCCGGTACTCATAAGTGCATCAGCAGAATCAACGCCGCGCTTGCGAAAACTCTCGTTCGCTTTCCAAAGGTTCCGCTCGAAATCAGTCAAAGTGGGAGGGGTTGAATTAAGTAAACTGTCCCCGGAATTCAAATCTGTTCAGTATTCGTTCAGCGAGTTCGCGTTAAATTGGTCTCCACACTAACAGGACACATGGAGACTCAACATGAAACTGACGACTGCCCTGACGGTTGGTGTAATCACGCTCAGTTCAACAACAGCACTGGCGCATGGCCCTATTGAGGACCGGTACTGGAAACATGAATACCATCACCAGCATGCACTAGAGCATTATGGAGAAGCCAGATACCACGAGCGCAAAGCCATAAAACACTACCACAAGGCCCGGCGCCACGAGCGGCAGGCCGGTTATGCCTACCATGAGCCGCGGTATCGCGGCCACGCCTTTCGCCAGAGTAGATACCCGAGTGGTAGGGTGGAGCAGCCGCAATACCGCAGCGTTCCCGTTTCCGCGCAGAACGATTCCTGTCTCAGCTACGATCAAAGCCAGCCCAGTTACAAAAGCTATACCGGCACAGTGCTGGGGGCCGTCATCGGAAGCGCGCTGGGCTATCGCCTGGGTGACGGCCATCGTGATCAGGATACCGCCGCGATAGCCGGAGGACTGCTGGGCGCCGCGGTCGGTCAAGGTGTCGACCGACGGGCAAGCTATAACCGTAACCTGCTTGTCGAGGGACCTTGCCGGGTGAAGCGATATTGACAGGTACGCTACGCTGAGGGGGAGCATAAAGTGATCGGCGACAAGTGGCAGGTGCGCATAGGTTACCGCCCTGCCGAGTGGCAGCAAGTGGATGGCAAAACCTTGCTGGCTCACGTGGCCCGCCATGGGGGCTAAGCACCCTCTGCTCGGCCACCCTCGAGCGCGGCTGTCGATGTTCTTCTGTCTGGCGATGTCTCTTGCCCTGTCCACGCCGTCGTCCCCGGTTCATGCACAGGCTGGCGGCGGCCAGCGGGCCATCGAAAGGCTGGAGCGCTGTAACAAAGAAGAGCAACAACGCGGTTGTGTCAATATCCTGAAGCGGGAATATCGCGGCGACAGGAAACAGGCGATCAAAGCTCAGATCCGCCGCAGCCATATCATCTGGTACGAGTACAACAGCAGAACCGGCAAGGCCCGCAGAACAAACTGAGGTTCATGACCCCATGCGCTTTCTGATCGTTGAAGACCATATCGGCATGGCCGACCAGCTGGCCAGTGGCTTTGCAGAGCGCGGCTATAATGCCAAGCTGGTGGGCACGGGGGAAGACGGCCTGTTCGAAGCGCAGGAAATCCAGCACACCCTCGCAGTGGTTGATCTGGGACTGCCCGGGTTGTCCGGTCTGGAGCTGATAAAGCGTCTGCGAAACTCCGGCAACACCACCCCAATAATCGTACTCACCGCCCGCGATGACGTGGAAAGCATCGTCCAGGCCATGGAGGCCGGGGCGGATGACTACCTGAAAAAACCCGTATATATCGAGGAACTCTTCGCCCACATCGAGGCTGTATTGCGACGCGTGCTTGGTGATCCTAAACTGCACGACCCCGTGCTCGAATTCGCCGGGCTCACCCTGGATATCCGTAAACGCATTATCAGGCGCGCCGGTGAATGCCTTGCCCTGACCCGCGCGGAATACGAAATCCTCGAGCATCTCTGGCGCAATGCCGGACGGGTACAATCCAAGAAAGTTATCGCCGACAGCTACCAGCGCGATCCCGACGCCGAACCCAGCAAAAACAGCGTCGAAGGCCTGATTGGTCGTATCAAACGCAAGATTGACCCCGATAAAACGCTCATCCCGATCGAGACGGTACGCGGGCGAGGCTATCTGTTTCGGGAGCGGCCATGACAGGTGACGCCACGACAAGGAAAACCCACCAGCGGCGTTCTATCCATCTGCGGCTGCTCTGCGCCAGTCTGTTTATTTTGCCTCCCTTCCTCGGGATCGTCGTCTGGGTCCTCGAGCGTGCTTTCGCCAACTACCAGTTCGAGGCGCACCGGGAAAGCCTGCGGTTGCAGCAGGTGCTGCTTGCGAAAGCCGCAGACTGGAACGGGAGAGACTGGGTGTTCGAAGATCTGGATGAGCCCCGCCTGAGCCTGCTGGGGTCAGGCCTCTATGCCTTCGTGTTCTCCCCCCGCGGTGACCTACTCTGGAGCAGTCCCTCGGCGGAACTGATCGGCGACCTGGAGGACCCGCCTGCTGAAGTCAGCAAAATCGCTAAAAATCTCGCGCTCCATGACACGGGATTCGGCGAGCACCGGCTGGTGGGGTGCTCCCTCGGAACTGCCCACTTCTGCCAGAGTACCCGGGTGGCCTGGGGCAGCAGCGGGCCG
>CAMYKE010000432.1 GCA_947258895.1 uncultured Pseudomonadales bacterium
GCGTCTGTTAGCCAGGGCCCGGCCCGAGATCGATACCTGATGCCTCAAGAAATTGTCCCCAATCCCCAAAACTTGGGCAGGGTAACCTTTTGGCCGGCCGGCGTGATCCGTGGCGATTTCCGGGTCCGAGCAAAACTTTATGTGGACGATTGTATATAAGCATTTTATAATATAAAGCCCCGGCACATGGGAAAACAGTGAATAAATCTGCAGCAGATTTGATTCGACAATCCCGATCAGTGCTGAGGCGCAAGAGGACAGTCAGGTGATCCGGTCCGACAGACCATCAAACATCGATACCCCCAATTCGAGTATCTCGGTAGTTATCCCCGCTTACAACGAGGCAGACTACCTCGAATCCACTTTGACCTGTGCGAATAACGCCGCCGCTTCGTACGACGGTCCGGTCGAAATCATTGTTGTTGACAACAATTCGACGGATAAAACCGGTGACATTGCACGCGCGCTGGGTGCGAGGGTGGTGTTCGAGCCGAAGAACCAGATCGCCCGGGCCAGAAACGCAGGCGCGGCCGTGGCGTCTGGTGACTATTTTGTTTTTCTGGATGCGGATACCCGCATGGAAGGCGATATCCTCGCCAAGGTGGCCAGGAATCTGGCTAGCGGCAAGATCATTGGCGGCGGCGCCTGGATTGAGCCCGACTCGAGCGGGCCGGGCCGAGTTTTGTTCAAGTACCTGATCAACTTCATCCTCCACCTGGAGAATGTCACGGTCGGCCCCTTCCTTTATTGCGAGCGTGAAGCGTTTCTGAAGGTTGGCGGTTTCGATGAGGAATTCTACGCAGCCGAGGAGTTTGTCCTGGCCAAACGCATGAAAGCGGAAGGCCTGAAAGTGGGCAAAATGTGGAAGATCATCAAGCATGACAAGGGACACCGAATCGTGACCTCTAGTCGCCAGCTTGGAAGGCTGGGTGGCCTGGAAATGGCGTTCAGAAATGCCCACCTGCTCTGGAAAGGCGGGCATAAACTGCGGCAGAAGGATCAGTGTTCGTTCTGGTACGGCGCACGCGGGTAGCCTGACTGGCTGCGCGAAGGTTTCAGCAATTGTTGGCCGCGTCTGTGGCCCCTCTTCTGCCGGCGTTCAATTTATCATCACCCAAACCAGGGCTGCAGCCGCAGCGATCAGGAATATCGGGTTTGCGAGCAGCCATAACACGCCCAATACAAGGAATCGCGCAGTGGCAATCAGTGCGGTCCAATGGCGCGGGCATTTCGATTCTTTGTTCCAGTCGAAGCTTTTCAGGCGATCGAGAAAGCCCTGCTCTACGCACCCCTCCAGGCTGAAGATGTGCACATCGCCGTGACAGCTATTGGCAATCCGAAGATCACGGGAGAATTCTTCCCAGGTCATCGGCTGTTTGTGTTCTAAACCCTCGAGTTCCACCCCACCGCCGGTAATGCCAATCGCCGCGGAGTCCATTGTCCGGCCATATATCTTGAGCACGCCCACGCCGAACGGTCGAAAAAAACTCGAATACAGCATGGCGACGTGTTTATCTGTTGAAACATTGGCCATGCCAAACAGTCGTGTCAGCAGAGACGAGCCGGTTTTACGCTCGTCGGCCATGAAAAAGTATTCGTAGCTTTGCACCGCGTAACCGTCTGAGTGCATGAGTGCTACAAGCGAGGCGTATGTTGCACAGGACTCTGTGAACTGCCTTTTGTTCCAGACGCGCTTCACAACTGAATACAGGGTGCGGAAATTGTATCTAAGCAGTTCCTGGAATTCGTTGATATCCGGTTCGATGTCAATACCGATGGCGACCCACCGCAGGCCTTGGTTGACCGACCACTCTCGGAATCGCCGATAGTGTTCTACCGCATAGTCTGCGCTGTTGAGGTGATACCAATAACCCTTCTCCTTCGGCAGCAGCTGCCAGGCGACAAGAGGAATGCCTCTTTGGTTCAGGTGTCGCACAACGCAGGCACGCTCGTCAGAAAAATCCAGTATGCCCATGCTCGCGCTCGCTTTGAGCGCGACCAGTTGATCAACCACACCGGGCTTCGAAAAAAGGGCAGTCAGCGGTTCTTTTTCAAGTTCCGTGAAAAAGGTCAGTTGCGCAGGCTTGGTCATCTAAGGCATGTGCACCCACAAGCCCTACTTGACCAAGACGACCTTCTGATACAACGAGCCGAAAAATGTCTCTTTACGAATTGAACGAGGCCGATTGTTTTCGGGTATCCAATCCGATATCTCCCGCTTCCACAAGCCCAAAGCAAACGGCTCAAGTAAATGCAGTATGGGCATCATGATGTAGCGAAAAGGGTTGAAGGATCGCGGCCGGTGATAGTCTACGAAAACGACCTTCCCGCCCGGGCGAACCACGCGTATCGCCTCGCGAACGGTTTTTTCCCGGACCGCTTCGGGTTGTTCATGCAATAGGAAAAACACGATGACATTGTCGAAGGCGTCGTTGTCGAAACTCAGGTCTGCCGAATCGTCATGGTGTAAGAACACGTTGGCAAATGACTTTACCTTTTTCTTCACGTTTTCGAGTTGTACTGGCTCAACATCGATTATGTCTAACCGGCTTTCTTGCGTAAGGCGTGATGCGGCCCGTTGGGAGA
>CAMYKE010000433.1 GCA_947258895.1 uncultured Pseudomonadales bacterium
CGATGAGTTCTCAAATCAGGCTGCGGACAAGGGGCTGGCGCTGACGCTAACCGTCAACCATGAGCTGTGCGTGCGCAGCGATAGCGGATTACTGACGCAGCTGCTAACGAACCTGCTCGGCAATGCCATTCGCTACACCGAGCAGGGCGAAATCACACTCGACTGTGACCGGGAAAACGACCACGTCAGGATCAGCGTCACCGATACCGGCATCGGTATTCCGGAGGCGGAACGGGATGCGATTTTTGATGAGTTTCACCAGGTCAAACCCGATCCCGATGGTGCACGCCGTGGCATGGGGCTGGGGCTCTCCATCGTGCAACGAATCGCGAGGCTGCTGGGCACCCGCATCGAGCTGGAATCCGAGGTTGGGCATGGCTCATGCTTCTCCCTGACTCTTCCCATCGCGGAATCTGCTGGCGCCGAAGAGCCTGTCGAGCGCCCTCCCCCGGCGACTGCAAGCCGCGCCGGTAGAAAGATTCTCCTGCTGGACGATGACCCTGCCGTGCTGGACTCTCTGCAGATGTTTTTGTCACTGGAAGGCTTTGCGGTCACAACCGGCACATCGCCACAGGACGCTGTTGCGGCGCTGGATAAATTCACGCCGGACATCATCGTCAGTGATTATCACCTCGGCAATCCCGAGTCGGCAATCGAGGTCGTACGCAAGATTCGGTCCAGCACCGGCCAGCCTGTACCCGCCGTCATTATCACCGGTGACGCCTCGGTTTCGCTGCAGGGGCTGGATAACTCTCGACTAAAGACCAAACCCCTGAAAAGCGAGGAATTGCTCGCGCTGATCGACGAGCTGCTGGCGGCGAATCCGGCGAACCGGGAGTAACCCTGGCGAAGCGGGCATCCGGGCTGGCCTGCGCCTGCCATCCATTGAGAGTGTCGCCAGCGACTATGCCCCACAGGCGTCGGCCGCAAGCTGCCGCGCCTGGCTGAAATCGCTTTTGCCACTGCCGAGCCGGGGGATCGCTGCGACCGGGACGATCGCCGACGGCTGCAGCAGCGGATTCAAGCCGGCCTCGGCTATCAAGCCCTTCACCCCCGCTTCGTCTATCTCCCCCGCCACCAGCAGTACCACCCGTTCGCCCTTTTTGCTGTCCGGAAGCGTCGTCGCCAGCACCTCGATGTCGGGGGGAAGCACTTCTCCCAGCGCAACCTCTATCGCGCCAAGGCTGATCATCTCGCCGCAGATCTTGGCGAAGCGCGAATAGCGATCCACGATGGTCAGGAAGCCGTCTTCATCCAGGTGTCCCTTATCGCCGGTTTTGTACCAGCGCTGACCATCCAGCTCCACGATAACCTCCTCCGTTCTCTTCGGGTCATGCAGGTAGCCCAGCATAATCTGGGTACCACCGAACAGGATCAGGCCGTCCTCCCCGGTCGCGAGCGGTGCGAGGCTATCCGGATCGACGATTCGAAAGCTGCCGCCGGGAAGCGGCAAGCCCACACTTCCGGGGCGATTCCCGACCTGAATATGACCACTCACGGGATCGATGCGATCCGGGATATTGACGCTGGCTACGGGGGTAGTCTCTGTAGCGCCATAGCCTTCGTAGATCTCCTTGCCAAATCGCAGCTTGAAGGCATCGCGCACTTCAGGGCTGAGTCGTTCCGCACCGGAAACGACGATGCGCAGGGAATCCAGCAGTAGCGGATGAATACGCTCGTTGCGGGCGAACAGTCGCAGGAAAGTGGAGGTACCGCAGAACACGGTGGCCCGGTGCCTGGCGATCGCCCGGGCAATCGCCAGGGTATCGGTCGGGTCCGGATGAAATACCACGGGAACGCCTTCAATCAGCGGCATAAACCCCGTTACCGTCAAGCCGAACGCATGGAACAGCGGCAGGGTCGCCATTACCGTATCATCCGCCCGGGTGTCCAGGACATCCGATACCTGGCGTACGTTGGCAATAATATTGCGGTGGCTCAACACCACGCCTTTGGGCTCGCCCTCGCTGCCGCTGGAGAACAGGATCGCGGCGGGGTCCTCGATGCTGGTGTGCCGCGCAGTCAACCAGCTCAAAACTACGGCGGGTAGCAGCAGCACAGCCAGGAACCAGCCGATACGGGAAGACTTACTGAGCTGCGTTTGCATATCCTCGAGGTAATACACGTCCAGTCCCAGGCTGAGCGCTTCGAAGTCGACACCGCGCCCGGCTAGTTTGTCGACAAAACGCCGCGAGGTATAGATGCTGTCAATTTCCGCCTTGTGAATGCCCGCCCGCAGCGCCTTGATACTCGCCGTAAAATTGAGATTGACGACGGTCTTGTGCGCCAGCAACGCCGCCATATTGACCAGCATGCCGCCGCAGCTGGCGGGCACCAGAATCCCGATATTCTGCTCGGGGCTGAGTTTTTTCAACATCCGCGACAGTACAATAGAGCCAGTGAGCGCCTTGTACCCGGTCAGCGGTACCCCGTCCTTGCCATCCACCATGCAGAACGCCTTGCCTTTTTGCTTCACCGTGCGGATCCAGGCCAACGGCAAAGGGTCCAGGTACTGGCTGTGCTGGTCCCAGGTCGATATCGAGAGCTCAAACACCTTGCTCTTGATCTCTTCCTCCACGCGCTGGCCCACAGACCGCGCAGATAGAACGGCACGATACAGGCATCGACACCCTCCACCGCCCGCTCGTAGCCGCTCTTGAACTCGCCCAACTGGCCGTTGCGACTGATCGCGCCCTCGGGAAACAGGCACACCACCTGCCCCGACCGGAGCAGTTTTTTTATTTTTTCCAGAGATTTACGGCTGTTGCCGCTGGAGATTGGCACCACGCCGAAGAAGTCCAGGAACCACTTGAGGTACCAGCGCTGGTAGATATTCTGCAACATCACGAACCGCACCGGGCGCGGGCAGGCGATCTGTATCATGGCCCAATCCAGCCAGCTGATGTGGTTGCCCAGCAACAATGCGCCACCCCGGGCCGGCACATTCTGGAAGCCCATCACCTCGATGCGATAACCGCTGGCGAACATCCACCCGGCCAGGTAGCGGATGAACGCCTGGGGTAACGAATACAGCGTATAGGCCGTACCCGCCAGCGCGATCAGCATGAGAATATGGAACAGCGCCGCGCTGGTGGCGCCATAGACCGCGAACAATGCCGTTACTACCAGGAACGCGAGCATCACCACGTTCTGGACATAGTTGTTTCCCGCCAGTACCGTACCCAATTGAGCATCGGGCGCGTGGTATTGAATGAGAGCATTGAGCGGCACCAGGAACAGGCCACCAAACAATCCGATGCAGAAAAAGTTCACCAGCAGGCTCGTGACCGAAGCCAGTTGGGGCAAAATCGCCAGGGCACCGACGATACCCAGCGCCGCGACTGGAATCAGGCCAAGCTCGATGTGATTTTTTGACGCTTTCCCGGCCAGCAGTGACCCAAGCGCAATCCCCACGCCGGAACTGGCCAGGATGCCCTGGATCACCACCGTGTTATCCTCACCAAGGACCTCCTTGGCAAACGCCGGGAATGCCGCGAGCAGTACCTGCCCGATCGCCCAATAGGTCGAGAGGCCAACAATCGACAACCAGATGATACGGTTAGAGAACAGCGTGCCCAGGTTTTCGCGCAGGTAGGTGCCCTTGAAATAGTTCTGTAATTCAAATCTGCGCTCCGTCGCCACCACACCCAGATCGGGCAAGCGCAGCGCCAGCAGAAACTCCAGGGTTGCGCAGGCGACCAGCACCCAGCCAACGGGGGCGATTGCCTGCAGCAGCTCTGCTTTGGTGGCGAAATCTACACCCGCCAGTTGCCGCTCG
>CAMYKE010000434.1 GCA_947258895.1 uncultured Pseudomonadales bacterium
CGGCAAATCTCTGGTGCCCCGGTCGTAGACGGGCAGGGAAACCTGGTCGGTGTTCTCACCGAGCATGACTGTATCGCCCAGGCGCTGACCGCCGGGTATTACGGTGAGGCAGGCGGACGGGTGTCTGAGTTCATGAGCCGCGAAATCGAGACGGTCAACGCCGATGACAGCCTGATGGACGTCGCCAAGCGCTTCATCGATGTCCGTTACCGCCGCTTCCCGGTGCTTGACGAGAATCGCCTTGTTGGATTGATCAGCCGGCGCGATGTTCTGCGCGCTATCCTGCGCGTCGCCTGACAGACCTGCCCGGCAACCGCTGCCGTTCCGGGGTCGGGGCAAGCTGCCTACCGATCAAGCGCCTTGAGTGCGGCTTTGGCCTGCTTGTGACGCGGGTCTCTCTCCAGCGCCTCGCGATAGGCCTTGCGCGCTGCGTCGGCGCGCTGCATATGCTCGTAGATCTGCCCGAGCCGGAAATTCGCCCAGGCCACCGATGGCTCGCGCGGCAGCGGAACATGCTCAGCGTATGCGAGCAACGCCGCCTCCCCCTCCTCGAGCCGCAGCCCTGATAGCGCGCTGATGCGCCCCAGCTGGTACCTGGCCTGCATGTCGTCGGGCGCCCGGTCGAGCCAGGCGCGAAAATGCGCAGACGCGCTCTCGAATTCTTCTTGTTCGGTCAGCAGGATGCCCCGCATCATCTGTGCGCGTGCATCGCCAGGCTCGATGGCGATGATCGCATCCAGCCGTTCGAACGCCTTCGGATAATCCTCGGCGCTGGCATAGATATCGAACCATGCCCTGTGCCCCGCCAGTGCATCCTTGTCCGCGATCACCGTCGCCTCGGCTTCCGCCTTGTCCCGCCCGCCGCCGGCGATGGCGGGCGCGTTAAGGTAATAGGTCACCAGACCGCGCCGCGCATCGAGGTTGTCCGGGTCAAGTTCCACCGAGCGTTGAAATGCCTTGCGCACCGCCCCGGCCTTGCGCATTTTCGTAAACATGCTCGCATCGCTGATGGACTGCCCCAGCGCCTCGCCGAAATGCTGATGGTAACGCGACACTTCGGGAGCGAGTTTAATCGCCTTCTCGAACCACTCGATCGCGTCTTTGGGCTGGTCCGCGTCCAGGTAGGTCAGCCCCAGCAGGTAGGCCGCGTCCGCACTACGCGGTTCATCTTCCAGTACCGCCCGGAACGTGTTGCGCGCACTTTCCAGGTCCCCCGACTCATAAAGCGCCTTACCCTCGTCAAGGGTACCGGCAAAACTCACGGTCGCCAGGCACATTGCCATTAGCAGGATTACCAGGGACGAACAAATTCGATGCTGAACCAGGTCCATGCCTCTTCTCCGTTTAAAACCGGCCACCAAAAATATAATGCTGCCGGACACTTTCTTAGAGTCGCCTGGGCCCGGGAGTTTCTTTTTTGGGGGCGCGGCGCCCAGCAACTTTCACGGGGCTCAGATTCCTGCGAAAAATTTCGCAACCACCGGCCTGAATCGGTCCATATCAACCAGGAACGAGTCGTGTCCCTGGATCGACGGCAGCTCTGAGAAATGCAGCTCGCCCACCTGCGGCTCCAGGTGTTCGGCAAGTTCGCGCTGCTGTTCGAGGGGAAAGAGGAAGTCGCTTTCCACGCCAATCACCAGCGCCTTCTCCGCCTTGATACGGGACAGTGCAACATCCAGGCTGCCTCCGTGATCCGCGGCGTCAAACAGATCCATGGCCCTTGAAAGATAGAGATAGCAGTTGGGATCGAATCCTCCCACGAACTTGTTGGCGTGCGCCTCGAGATAGGATTCGACCTCGAATTCGACGCCGAATTGTTCGCCGGCACGCCGCTCTTCAGACACGCGTTCTCGCCCAAAACGCATCTTCCATTCCGCGGGCGATCGATAAGACAGCATCCCCAGCTTGCGTGCAAGTCGCATTCCGCGCAGCGGACCTACGCCCTCGTAGTGCCCACCCAGCCATTCCGGATCGGCACGAATAATCTCCCGCTGCAGCGAGCGGATTGCGATGGCAAAAGGCAGCGCCCGGGCCGCCGACGAAATGCTAACCAGGTTTCTCACTTTGCCTGGAAAGGCCAGCGTGTAGGCAAGGGCGGTCATGCCACCCATCGACGGCCCGACCACGGCGGCAATCTGCCTTATTCCCAGGCCCTCCACGACGGCATCCGCCGCCGCTGCAATATCCTCGATGCTGAGCAGGGGGAAGTTTGTGCGGTAGGGTTTGCCGATTTCCGGATTCCAGGATGCGGGCCCGGTCGAGCCGAAACAGCTGCCGAGCGAATTGATGCAGACCACGAAAAACCGCTGGGTGTCGATGGGATGTTCCGAGCCCACCATATCTTCCCACCAGCCCGCACCAGGGTCATCGGCGTTCGAAGCAATGTGCGCGGAGGGCGACAGGCCTGTAAACACAAGGACCGCGTTGTCCTTCGAGTCGTTAAGGCTGCCCAGCGTTTCATAAGCGAGATCCAGGCTCGCCAGCCGCCCGCCCCGGAACATTTCGAAGGGAACCTCTGTTTTCAGAACGCGAGTTGCATTGCTCATGGCGCGGAATAAGCCGGAATCTGCATCAGGAAGAG
>CAMYKE010000435.1 GCA_947258895.1 uncultured Pseudomonadales bacterium
ATCCGGAGATCGACATACAGGTGGGTACCAGTGACGAGAGCGCGGAGAAGCATCCAACGGATGCAGACCTGTCGATTCGGCTGTTTCGATCACCGCCGCCGGACATGCTTTCGGACCTGCTTTTCCCGCAACGCCTGGTGCCGGCAGGCTCGCCGGAGTTTCGCAAAGAGATGGTAGTTAAGAACAAGAAGATCGTTAGCGATTTTCCGATTATTGTGCACGAAACTCACGCTAAGGCCTGGGCGCAGTGGTCGGATGCATCAGGCATCAAGATCCCGGACAGCAGCAAGATAATCCGTCTGGATTCGATGATTGCGGTGGTCCGGGCAGCCGAACGGGGCGTTGGCGCCGCACTGGTACCTGTGCCACTCGGGGACTTGTGGTTCAAACAGGGAAGTATTGTGCGGCTGTTTAAGAAGGAGCTGGTCGCCGACGTCAGTTACTACCTGGTTTGCAAAGAGGACAGGGCTGACGATGACAGCGTAATCGGCCTGAGAGAATGGATCCTGGAGAATTTCGCCGATCCCCGCTGAGTTTTTTTCAGCCAAGGGCTGAATTTTTCCCGTTTGTGCCCGATCCCGCGGAACCCTATTGTTTGCGCTGTTCCGGGAGATATCACCCGGTGAACAGTATTGAACAGTAGTCCTGTGGAGAAAAAACATGTTCGGGAAAGCCAGAGGAGCACGCGACGCTTTCAAATTCAGCCTGGGCGGAATGACGACAATTTCGTCGTTCGTCGCTCCATGGGCCGTTACTGGCGATTACATCAATAGAGCGATCGATTCGCGGCTGGCCCAGGCGCGGGAAGATCAACAGGCCCCGGCTCCGGGTAGCCGGTCGGGCGAGCCCCTGGTTGATCAACCCGGAAAGCGGCGCCCTAGGCTTCGCCTGTTTCGGCGAGCTGCATAGGAGCAAAAAGCCCCGAACACCAAACCCGACCCAGCAGCCCAATTTGGGACACCCACCATATTCGGTCAATCGAGCTTATTTTGGGACAGCCACAGTTTGGAGATATGGGTGGTTCTGTTTAAGCTGAGTTCTGATTGAGCACAAGGAGGTCAAGGATGACCATTGCCAGAGCCAGGCAGGTGTGCCTGGAAGCCACGCCCTATTATCATTGTATTTCGCGCTGCGTGAGGCGCGCTTTTCTGTGTGGCAGAGATCGTTTTACGGGCAGGAGTTTTGCCCATCGCAGGGGCTGGATTGAGAAGCGCCTGGCGTTTCTTGCTTCGGTGTTTGCCATCGATCTGTGTGCCTATGCGGTGATGAGCAATCACTACCATGTGGTGGTGCGGATAAATCGGGCTGAAGCGCAGGGCTGGTCGCAGGACGAGGTCATTGAGCGCTGGCTGAGACTCTACCGGGGGGGCGGGCTGATACAGAGATATCGGTCGGGCGCGGCCTGTTCTGAGGCCGAGCGCACGGCTGTGGCTGAGCTGGTTGAGCTGTGGCGTGTGCGTTTGTTGGATCTGGGTTGGTTCATGCGCAGCCTCAACGAGCCGCTGGCGCGGGCTGCCAACGCAGAGGATGGCTGTAAGGGTCGCTTCTGGGAAGGCCGCTACAAATGCCAGGCCTTGTTGGATGAGAAGGCCGTGCTGACTTGCATGGCCTATGTGGATCTGAACCCGATTCGGGCGACCCTCGCAGAGCGGCTGGAAGATTCTGCCCATACTGCCGTCCAGGCCAGGCTCGAGGGCCGGGATAGCCATCTGGCCCGCTTCCAGCATCCGGGCACACCGCAAGTACCCGCTGACACGCCGCCCATTCCGTGCTCGCAGGCGGACTATCTCGAACTTGTGGACTGGACCGGGCGTGCCATTCGCACCAGCAAACGGGGATATATCCCCTCATCCAGCCCGGCCATTCTCACGCGTCTTCGGGTACCGTGTCGACCGTGGCTGGCTGAGATCAAGCACTATGCTAGATGGTATGGCAGAGCCGTGGGGGCCATCGCCAAGGCGCAGGTCTATTGTGCGGCCACCGGAACCCGCTGGGTGCAGGGCCTCACCAAGGGAAGTCAAAGCCAGATTGCTGCGCCAGGCTGAAGACCCGCCCGCCACAGGCCAGGCTTATCGGTGCGCCCGAGCTTGAGCGTGCCTCGAATCAGGCGGCTAGATTGAGTCACCAGTCATTCGAGCACCTTGCCCACCCTTACTCGCACCTGCTACAAGCCATTCACCTGCCAACCAGAAAAAAGCCAGACGATCCCATCTAATACCACGCGCTATTCGGTGGCTGTCCCGAATTGCTCCCTGAATTGCCCCTACTCAGTGGGTGTCCCAAACAAGTCAGTTCCAAAGTAAGTCCGAATAAGTTGGTGGGTGTCCTGATTTAGCTAGTCCAAATAAGTTGGTGGGTGTCCTGATTTAGCTCTGAATTAGCTGAATTAGCTGAATTAGTTATGTCAAGTCATATTTGTCCATTTTCGATCAGGAACAGCAGGTTCGCCGGGGTCAGTGTGCTGTGGGAGCGGCCATATTCATGCCTTGATCCCGCAAAGTAGTCGTACAGCGTGGGCGGATGTTGCCTCAGGCGCGCGGTTGTGTAAGGATTTTGGTTTGCCCCGCGTAGCGAT
>CAMYKE010000436.1:0-2570 GCA_947258895.1 uncultured Pseudomonadales bacterium
GGGTTCATCGAGTACCAGCAGCTGCGGATTGCGCAGCAAGGCGCGGGCGAGCAGGACGCGCTGCAGCTCGCCTCCGGAAAGATCCTGCACTGCCTTGTTCGCCAGCAGGGACGCGTTCACCTGCGCCAGCACGGCGCCGCTGTCCTTGCGTCGTCCGCTGCCGGCTATTGCAAGTAGGCGCTGCACGGTGAGTGGCATGGTTTGCTCGATGTGAATATGTTGCGGCATGTAGCCGATACGGAGGTTCGGAGCTCGCTCAATCGTTCCACTGTCGGGTTCAACCAGCCCCAGAATCAGCTTGACCAGGGTAGATTTGCCGGCGCCATTTGGGCCAATCAGGGTGACGATCTCGCCCTTCGCTATTTGCAGGTCGATATGATCGAGTACCGCACGACCTCCTCTATCTACGCCGACCTGGCGCAGGCTGATCAGTTGCTGGATGCTCATCTCGGCACCATCAACCAGCGTGTTCGAGGCAGCGCGGGCAGCGCCCGGAGATTTCGATGGTCTCCTGGTCGATCACAAAACCGTAGCCGGCGGCCTGTTCGTGAATCGAGCTGCTCAATAAAGATGCGTCGGTTTCGATAGCGATACCGCACTCGCTACACAGCAGAAACTGGCTGATATGATCCCGCTGCGCCTGGTTGCAGCCAATGTAGGCGTTGAGCGAAGCAATTCTGTGGACCAGTCCCTGCTCCATCAGGAAGTCAATGGCGCGATATACCGTGGGTGGTGCAATCACTTTGCTGGCGTCGCTGAGCAGCGCCAGCACCTCGTAGGCGCCAATGGGCTTGTGGCTCCGCCAAATAATTTCGAGTACCCGTTCGCGCATGGTCGTCAAGCGGACTGCCTTTGCGGCGCAAATTGCGCGCGCCCTTTGCATGGCGGCGCGAATGCAATCCTGATGATTGTGTTGTTGGCAAGCGGGATGCTTGCGGATAGAGTGCGCCATGGTTAACCCGTCCTGCAATATTTGTTATATTATAACATTGTTCAAGCGTTAATAAATCCATGCCTCAACGACTCTTGCTTATAATTGTTTTTGCCTGCTGCCAACCGGCCTGGGGCTCGCCGCCCGTGGTACTGGCAACGGTAAAGCCCATTCAGCTGGTCGCCCAGGCGGTTACCCACGAAGTCACGGAGGTAACGACACTGCTGCCCACCTCCGTCGATCCCCATACCTATGCCTTGAAGCCCTCGGATATGCGCCAGTTAAACGCCGCAGATCTGGTCATCTGGGCAGGTCCGCAATTTGAAACCTATCTCGCCAAGCCGCTGGATGCGCTTGCCGATGCGCAGCGTATTGTTACAATGAGCGCTGCCGGGCGCGGCCTGCGGGGTGACGAACACCCCTGGCTCGGCGCTCGCCGTGCGCTTGACCTGGCTCGGCGGGTCGCGGCAACGTTAATGGAACTGGATCCGCCCAATGCGGCCCGCTACCAATTCAACCTGGCTAGCTTCGAGGACGCCTTGCTGGATGCCGATGCTCGCATCAGGGACAGCCTGCGGGATTTGACCGATGCGCCTTTCCTCGTTTATCACGATGCTTTTGGCAGCTTTGAGGACGAATATGGATTACGCGCGCTCGGAGTGATCCGGCCACATGAGGAATTTCGGGTGGGTGCGCGTCACTTGTTGGCGCTGCGTGCTATCGTGCGAGACAAGGCCGTCAGATGTGTGGTTGTGCCGCCCGGTCCGCTGCCCGCAGAAGTGTCCATCATCAGCGAGGGGCGCCCCTTGCGAACCGCGGTACTGGACCCCCTCGCGGGCGACATGAATGTTGGCCCCACCGGTTACATCGAATTTCTTCGTCAACTGGCCGAGAGGATGATTGAATGCCTGCAATAAGCCTGCAACCTGGCGGCTTGCGATGACTGCGGTCTGGCGCTTCTGCAAGGGAGTATTGACTGCGGTAGTAATGACTGTGTTCTTGCTGCTTGCGCTGGTTCCGGTCGTCGCGCTGGTCCTGCTGAAAGTATTGGCGCCAACCCGGCGTCTGAAATCCGGCGTGACGGGGCTGTTGAACGAGTTTTGTGAATGGTGGGTTGAGTGCTGCCGTTGCAGTTACATGATCATTCACAGGCCAACCTGGCTAGCCAGGCTTCCCGCCGACTTGTCCCACCACAAGAGTTACCTGGTAATTTGCAATCACCTGTCCTGGACGGACATCCCGGTGCTCGTTTTCAGTCTCAACCGGCGCGTGCCGTTCTTCAAGTTTTTCATGAAAAAGATACTGGTTACCTTGCCGGTACTCGGGTGGGGTGCGTGGGCCCTGGATTTCCCTTTGCTGAACCGTTACTCGCGGGAAAAGCTCGCGGCGCATCCCGAATTGCGTAATCGTGACGCGGAGATCCTGGCCAGGTTTTGTGCGCGACTCAGGAAACAGCCCGGTTCTATCATTATATTTGTTGAGGGCACTCGCCTCACCGCGGAGAAGCATGCAATCCAGCAATCGCCCTATGACAACCTGCTACGCCCCAAAGCCGGGGGTGTGGCCATCGTCCTGGAAAACCTCGGCGAGGAGATTGGCGAGTATCTTGATGCGACAATTGTCTATTCAAAGACCCGCG
>CAMYKE010000436.1:2618-4129 GCA_947258895.1 uncultured Pseudomonadales bacterium
TATTCTGGGATTTCTTCTGTGGGGGCGAAGCGGTCCAGATTACCATTGACTGTCACCCCGTGCCGCCTGAACTGGCGAAGAGCAGCTGCGAACGTCGGGGGGGCGTTGCGAGGGGAAGCATCAAGGCATGGCTGGAGCAGATCTGGCGCGCCAAGGATCGGCAAATTTCCGAGCTGAAGCAGCGTGGCGCCAGAGCAGAAGCCGGCCCGCAACACCAGCAAAATTGAAATCGTGAGAGCGGGGCCGGGGAAATGCTACCAGGTAAAAATTTCCCAGGCAGGCACCAGCATACGCGGCTCGTCGACCCGCGTGAAAAATTCGCCGCCCTCCTCCGCTATCAGGTAGTACGGCTTGCCTTTCTTCGGAAATACCTTGATCGCATAGAGCATGCCATTGAGCCGATATTCGTGGATGCGCTTGTCTTCCATTTCCCTGATGATGATTTCCGGTTCGGCAACGTTGTCCTCAGGGGCGGCCAGGACACCGAGGGAGAGTGAAGCAATGATCACGATAGCCAGGATGTGTTTCATTTTGCAGACCCCTATTCGCAGTTGTGGTATAACTACGCAACCGCAGCCCCGCCGGCTGAATTGCTATCCGTTTGGACCATTATAGGTGTTAAACGTCCTGTTTTATTAACCCAGATCAAAAATTACATGTCTGAACCTGGTTCATCTGCACCCCTGGTGCTCGTCGACGGCTCCTCCTATCTGTTTCGCGCCTATCACGCCCTGCCTGCATTGCAGACCAGCAAGGGTCAGCCAACCGGCGCTATCCGGGGAGTGATCAGCATGTTGCGTCGCTTGCAGCAGGACTACCCCGGCTCCACTATCGCGGTGATCTTTGACGCCAAAGGAAAGACCTTCCGGCATGAACTTTATCCCGAATACAAGGCCAATCGTCCCCCGATGCCGGATGAATTACGCGTCCAGATTGAGCCCATACACCAGATCATACGCGCCATGGGGCTGCCCCTGCTGATCATCGACGGGGTCGAGGCGGATGATGTGATTGGCACGCTGGCTCGTCAGGCAACCGGGCAAGCTATCGATACAGTTATATCCACCGGTGACAAGGATATGGCGCAGCTGGTGAGTGAGCATGTCAGCCTGGTCAACACCATGAACGACACCAGGATGGACCAGCAGGGGGTGGTCGAAAAATTTGGCGTACCGGCGGAGCGCATCATCGATTACCTGGCGCTGATCGGTGACAGCTCGGATAATATTCCGGGCGTACCCAAGGTCGGACCCAAAACCGCAGTTAAATGGCTTGCTGAGTATGATTCGCTGGCTGGCGTTACCGAACATGCAGATACGATTGGCGGCAAGGTGGGTGAAAACCTGCGTCAATGTCTTGCAAAACTGCCCCTGTCCTACGAGCTGGCGACAATTAAAACCGATGTGGAGCTGGAATTTTCACCCAAAGAGCTGCAGGCCAGCGCGCCCGATTCGGAGGCGTTGCTGCAGTACTTCAAGGAATTTGAATTCAAGTCCTGGGTAGCCGAGCTA
>CAMYKE010000437.1 GCA_947258895.1 uncultured Pseudomonadales bacterium
AATTTTTCTTTACAAACAAATTTCCTTTTCTTATGCCATGAAAAACAAAACCCAATATAGTGGCAGCTGCTATCAATGCCTGTTGGTGGATATTCCGTTTCAAGATAGGCAGACAGTAAAAGTGAGGCCTGATACCTCCTGCCAGCAGGTGATTGCGGTTGTATAGCAGGTGATGGACTGTGATGGTGGCAGCCACGTTTTCTTCCTGCGCCATGACAAACTCAACAGCACCGCGGGTTGTGATGTGCTCAAGTACCAGTTTTAACTGTGGATAGCGTTGCAGGAGCGGGACTAGAATAGTGTCGATAAAAACTGTCTCTCGATCGAAGATATCGATTGCGGGATCAGTTACTTCACCGTGGAACAGCAATGGCATGCCCAGATCGGCCAGGGTTTCGATGGCAGGGTAGACTTTATCGATGGCGGTAACGCCATTCTCGGAATTGGTGGTCGCACCCGCAGGGTAGTATTTGACCGCATGGACTATCCCGCTGGCGTGTGCTTTGCGAATTTCTTCTGGCGCCAGGCTGTCTGTAAGGTAGAGAGTCATCAGGGGTGCAAACTCGCAGCCACCCGGAACATGTCGCAGGATACGCTGACGGTAGGCGGATGCTGAAGCAAGGCTGGTAACCGGGGGAACCAGATTGGGCATGACGATAGCGCGCCGGAACACGCGCGCAGTGTGCGCCACTGTGTCAGCCAGTACCGGTTCGTCGCGCAGGTGAAGATGCCAGTCGTCGGGTCGGGTGAGGGTAATGCGGTCAGTGCTCATGGCCACCATTCGTTTCGGATATCCCTATTGTAGCTGAATAGCCAGTTCAGGCGAAATTCTGTGGCTCGTTCTTTTGCTGAATTGGGTGCTACAATACGCGCCTTTTTTGCCGGGCACATAACACGCCCGGATTCTAACGTTGATCTCATTCGGGAGTCTGAACATGTCCGGTATCAACAAAGTCGTGCTGGCTTATTCGGGTGGTCTTGATACCTCCGTAATCGGCAAGTGGTTAACGGAAACCTACGACTGTGAAGTCGTTACCTTTACCGCCGACCTGGGTCAGGGCGGCGAAGTCGAGCCCGCTCGGGCCAAGGCTGAAGCACTGGGTATTCGCGAAATATTCATCGAAGACCTGCGCGAAGAGTTCGTGCGTGACTACGTGTATCCCATGTTCCGCGCCAACGCGATCTACGAAGGTGAATACCTGCTGGGTACCTCTATCGCCAGACCGTTGATTGCCAAGCGGCTGGTAGAGATCGCCGCAGAAACCGGTGCCGACGCCATTTCCCACGGTGCCACCGGCAAGGGCAACGACCAGGTGCGATTCGAGCTGGGCGCCTATGCATTAAGCCCGGGCATCAAGGTGATTGCCCCTTGGCGGGAATGGGATCTGACCTCCCGGGATACGCTGCTGGCTTACTGCGAGCAGCATGGGATAAGCGTGGAGAAAAAGCGCGGCAGCAAGTCACCGTATTCCATGGACGCCAACCTGCTGCATATTTCCTATGAGGGCGATATCCTGGAAGATCCGGCCGCTGAGCCAGAAGAATCCATGTGGTTGTGGACCGTCTCTCCGGAAGCGGCGCCAGACCAACCCACTTATATCGAGCTGGACTATGAGAAAGGGGACATCGTCGCAATCGACGGCGAGAGGCTCTCACCAGCCACCGTGCTGACCAGGTTGAATGAAGTGGCGGGTGCCAACGGTATCGGGCGCGTCGATATTGTTGAGAATCGCTACGTTGGCATGAAGTCCCGTGGCTGCTACGAAACTCCCGGCGGTACGATCATGCTCAAGGCACACCGTGCAATCGAGTCACTGACCCTGGACCGGGAACTAGCGCACCTGAAAGACGACCTGATGCCGCGCTATGCGGAACTGATTTATAACGGCTACTGGTGGTCGCCTGAGCGGGAAGCGCTGCAGACCCTGATCGATTACTCCCAACAATATGTCAACGGCAAGGTCCGCCTCAAGCTGTATAAGGGTAACACCACAGTAGTTGGGCGTGAGTCGGGGGATTCGTTGTTCGATGAGGCAGTGGCAACCTTTGAAGATGACGCCGGTGCCTACGATCAGAAGGATGCCGAGGGCTTCATCAAGTTGAATTCTTTGCGGCTGCGGATAGCGGCTTTGAAGGGGCGCTAGCTTGTCGTTGAGCATCGGCCTCGATTGAATCAAGGGGCCGGCGTGTGAAAATTTTCCTCGCAAGCTCGGAAATATTTTCTCACTCTGGCCATCGCATTCCTTGGGCTTTACTGGCTCCGACTACATAAAAGTAGCTAGCGACGGGTTCCAAATTGGGAACGAGGCCGCAGCGCACAAAGTGAGTAATGGTCGGAGGTCGAGAGCTTTTTTCGCGGTAGCGGAAAAAATCTGGACCGCAGACCCCGAAACTGCCAGAAATCGCTGTAATGACTAATCAGGGAGCCGCCTGGTCTAAATTCTTGCGCCGGTACTCGCACAAATCATTGATGATGCAGTTGGCACATTTTGGGCTGCGAGCGACGCACACGTAACGGCCATGCAGGATCAGCCAATGGTGGGCGTCCAGCAGATAGTCTTTCGGCA
>CAMYKE010000438.1:0-2564 GCA_947258895.1 uncultured Pseudomonadales bacterium
TCAAGCCCGGTACATGATCCTTTTCTAGAATTAAAAATAATTTTAATATTTTTTATATAACAAAATGTTACTTAAAAAATGGCGGTCGGCATGAAGCTTGATTCCTAAGCTCCTGTTTCCGGCCAACAAAAAAGGCGGCCTCGCGGCCGCCTCGATTTCACGCTGTCCGGGCGACGCCTTCCGGCGTCACGGAGTGCTACTGGCTCAATTCGAGCAATAACTTGTTGAGCCGGTGAACGTAGTCCGCAGGATTATCCAGCTGACCACCCTCTGCCAATTGCGCCTGGGCAAAAATGATTTTTGCCAGGTCTGCAAAGCGATCCTCGTCGGCTTCGTTGTCCATTTTCTCCACCAGCGGGTGTTCCGGATTGAGTTCCAGCGTCGGCTGGGTCGGCGGCATTGGCTGCCCCGCGGCTTCCATGATACGCCGCATCTGGGCGCCCATGTCGTGCTCACCAACCACCAGGCAAGCGGGGGAATCGGTCAGGCGATGGGTAACGCGAACGTCCTGTACCTGCCCTTCCAGCACCTTGCTGATCCGCTCGACCAGGGGCTTAAAGCGCTCGCTGGTCTGTTCACGCTGTTCCTTTTCGCCGTCGTCATCGACTTTGCCCAGATCGAGTTCACCCTTGGCGACATCCTGGAAATTCTTGCCGTCGTATTCGCTAAGGTGGCTCATGAGCCAGTCGTCGATACGATCGGACAACAACAGCACTTCGATGCCCTTCTTGCGGAACACCTCGATATGGGGGCTGTTCTTCGCGGTATTGAATGAGTCGGCAACGACATAGTAGATCTTGTCCTGGCCTTCGGTCATGCGCCCGATGTAATCGTCCAGGGAATGGACCTGCTCTTCCTTGTCATCCTGGGTAGTGGCGAAGCGCAGCAGTTTGGCGATCTGCTCCTTGTTGGCAAAATCCTCGGCAGGGCCTTCCTTCAACACCTGGCCAAAGGCCTTCCAGAAGGTGGCGTACTCTTCGGAATCCTTCTTCCTGGCCATCTTGCCGAGTATGTCCAGCACCCGCTTGGTGAGCGCGCTGCGCATCTTGTCGATCGCCGGGTCTTTCTGCAGGATTTCACGGGAAATATTGAGGGACAAATCGTTGGAATCCACCACGCCCTTCACGAACCGCAGATACAGCGGCAGAAACTGCTCCGCGTCATCCATGATAAACACGCGCTGGATATACAGCTTCAGGCCACGCGGGGCTTCGCGATTCCACATGTCGAAGGGCGGGCGTTTCGGCACATACAGCAGGCTGGTGTACTCGAGCTTGCCTTCCACCTTGTTATGGCTCCAGGTGAGGGCGTCATCGAAATCATGGGATATGTGCTTGTAGAATTCCTGGTATTCCTCGTCTTTCAGTTCGGTACGGGGTCGAGTCCACAGCGCGGTCGCCACGTTCACCGCTTCATACTCGGGAGTGGTGTCCGCATCCGCTGGCTTTTCCTTTACCTTGCCGTCCTCGTCATACTCCGGGTAGTCGGGCTTGACCATCTCCACCGGCAACGAAATGTGATCGGAGTACTTGGTCACCAGGTTGCGCAGGCGCATGCCGTCGGCGAACTCTTCCTCGCCTTTCTTCAGGTGCAGGGTAATGGTGGTGCCACGCTGCGCACGCTCGATGGATTCCACCGAAAATTCCCCTTCGCCGCTGGAGTGCCAGCGCACGCCATCCGCGGTGGTCAAACCGGCCCGCCGGGTCTCGACGGTGACTTCATCGGCAACGATAAACGAGGAATAAAAACCAACGCCAAACTGGCCGATCAGTTGCGAATCCTTCGACTGGTCCCCGGTCAGGTTCGACAGGAATTCGGCGGTACCCGATTTGGCGATCGTGCCCAGGTGCTCAATGACCTCGTCGCGGGACATGCCAATACCGTTGTCGGTGATCGATACGGTCTTCTTTTCGTCGTCAAAGTCGATGCGGATTTTTAGCGTGGCGTCATCGCCATACAGGTCCTTTTGCGAAAGTGCTTCGTAGCGCAATTTATCGGCGGCGTCGGATGCGTTGGATATCAGCTCGCGCAGGAAGATCTCCTTGTTACTGTACAAGGAGTGGATCATCAAGTTCAGCAGTTGTTTTACTTCCGTCTGGAAGCCAAGCGTTTCTTTTGTCGTCTCGACCGTCATTACTCAGTGCTCCTGGTTTATTGCTCGAAGTGGGGTCACCGTATGTATGGGGCTGGAGCGGGATTTTTCAAGTCAAAAAGGCCATTGTCCGGTGCCCTGTTTCGGCTACCAGGGAAATCGACATGGCGAGAAATCGATGGGCAAAAAAAAGGCCCCCATTGGGGGCCACAATTTTTTTATTATTGTTATATCTGGACATAACGTCTTGCTTCCTCCCACTGCACATCGGCTTATGCAATGGATGCTTGACTTCGGTCGGAGAGAGACCGGAGGTCAATGCCTTATATACAGCAATTAGCAGGCCAAAAATTATATATTGTTTGTTTTCAGCAGGTTAAAAAAAGCTAGTCAAAAATGGGTTTCGAGTTTGTAAAAAAAACCGACACTGTTAACGCGCGATCGGGCGTTTATGTGCTGTTATGTTCTCCGA
>CAMYKE010000438.1:2598-4434 GCA_947258895.1 uncultured Pseudomonadales bacterium
CCGTCGGGAGCAACAGGCAACGACAACGCCTTCAGGGTGGGCGAGTGGAATTCACGCCAGTACAGCACCATCACGATCCAGCTGGTCGCGAGCATGCATGCCCAGGGACTGATAAACCAGGCCAGGCAGGCGATGCTGAAATAGTACCCCCGCAGCCCCAGGTTGAACGTATAAATCGCGCGCCCGACGACCCGGGAAAATTTGTCTGCATGGATCCGCGCCCTCTCCGTAGCCGCCGCCTCCGGTGGTGGCGCATTGGCAATCAGGATCGAGGCCAACCCGTATTGGCGCATACACCAGGTATAGGTAAAGAAGACATAGACATAGATGCCCACCAGCACCAGGATCTTGATTTCCCGAACATGCTCCAGCAGCATTCCGCCCGTCCTGAAATAGGTCAGGTATTCGGTCACATCGGCACCCGCGCCAACGACGGTGAGCAGCCCCGCAATAATCAGCAGGCTGCTGGAGGCCAGAAAGGTCGCGGTACGCTCCAGGTTGGCGATCACGGAGGTATCCACCATTCGCAATTCGCGTTGTTGCAGGATACACGACCAGTCCGTAATCTCGGTGTTGAAGGCATTCTGCAGCCGCTTGTGATCTTTTGCCCACAGCAGGGCAAACCGCGAATAGCAGATCCAGGCAACCAGCAAAAACGCCAGCGCCAGCGCATCGAATATCGGAAAATCAGCCATCCGCATCCAGCTCCTTTTTTCGCCTGCTACCCATCCGGCTGCGCCGCGATAAAAATCAGCTTCACCCGGCGCGCGGCAAACTTGCAGCCCGCATCGGTCATCCGGAATTCATCATGATATTCGGCGATCGCAGCAGGACCCTGGATTCCGAGGGGCTCGTCACCCTGCTGCCGACCAGTGGCGGAGTACAGTTGCAGATAACTGATGCCCGTGGCCCGTTGCCGGTCGATTACCTCAATCCGCACCGGGGTAATCACATGCCGGGTAGTCTGGTCCGCACCGCGGGCTTTCAGCGCCTCGATAATCGCGCCGCGCCCGACCGTTTCCTGCGACCCAATAGCGAACACCCCGTCCTCGGTAAACAGGTCGCCGTATGCTTCATACTCCAACCGGTCGCGCAGCCAGGCGTAGCGCCCGGCGGTCTCATTACAGGCGCTTATTACCTCGCGCGTCCATTCTGCGTCGACGGGACCGGCCATTGCCCGGCACGCTATCACGATGCCGAGCGTTGTAATTCCAATGGCCGAGTGTAGCAGTCTCATGAGTCTCCGCAGTGTTTGCCAATCGCATGGCGTGCGCCGATTATAGCGGCTGCCATATAGCATCACTACCGCTATGGCGCGAATTACCGCCCGAATGCGGGCTCGCCGCCAAGGCGCGATGGTCGCAAGCAACAGCGGTAGGGAGGCCGGCGCCATAGCCGCTGTGCCATCCCGCAGGGTCCGTTAGTCCGCCAGGAAGCGGTTATGACTGACCGCGTAGTGCTCGCGCATTAAACGCCCGCGAGCACCTGGATATGGGCATGCACGCTGAGCGCCAGTGCCCGCAGGTCATAGCCACCCTCCAGCGTCGCGATAACCCTGCCGTTCGCATGGCGGTCGGCGGCCGCACAGATGAGTTCGGTGACCCAGGCGTAATCCTCTTCCACCAGGTTCAATTGCGCCAGCGGATCATCCCGATGGGCATCGAAGCCGGCGGACACGAACAACAGCTGCGGCTCGTGAGCATCGAGGGCAGCGTCCCAGGCCGGCTTGACCGCGGCCCGGAAATCGCTGCCGGAGGTGCCTGCCGGCAATGGCGTGTTGACAATATTGGGTCGTTCGATATCGGCGTAGCGGCCGGGATAGAACGGGTGCTGGAA
>CAMYKE010000439.1 GCA_947258895.1 uncultured Pseudomonadales bacterium
TTCATTATCAAGCCAGACCACATGCCCGCTACCCGCGCTGTTCGCAATCATCCCTGAATCAATAATCTCAAACGGCACTTCCAGTGATCGAGAATCACAGCCTGCGACAATCATGACCAGGAGTATTCCCAAGCGTTGAATGAACGGAAATCGGGGGTGGTCAAATAACATAAGGTCTCCGTGATAAATCTATTGTTGTGGCGCGGTGCTGGTAACATTTTCGGCCGCAAGGTGTTCATGACATTCTTGAGCGATAGGCAAAGGCAATGGCCAGCAGCAGTCCAGGCAGCACCAGCGACAAGGGGTCGAAATTGTCCGCTGCAATTGCTCCAAGCTGACTAATCACGACCATTGCCGAAAACAGGTACACCGCCCAGCGCCGCATTAACCAGAATCCGCGTACACAAAGCGCCATCATTATCGCCAGGGCGCCACCCACGAAGACATGGGGTTGGGTATTACCACTGGCCAGAAACAGCAATGTGATCGAGAATGAAATGCCACCGCCGATACCGATGAGAAGCGCGATGAGGGTAATCGCCCATGGGGGTCGAGGTTTTTCCGCGGATTCTGCATCTGTAATGTCGGTTTCCATCATCGCTCCCGAATGCTCTCCTGTTGGTACTTGAGTAGCGGACTTAAAAAATACTCAATAATGCGCCGCTTCCCTGTTTTCACCTCGACCGTGACTGCCATCCCGGGGCTCAAATTCACTAGCCTCTGGTTAATCTGCATCCGGGTCTTTTTCATCAACACTTTGGCTAAATACACTAATCCCAACTCCTCGTTGCTAACCGCATCATGGGACAAGCTCGCGACCTTCGCATCAATGGTTCCGTACCTGGTGAAGTTAAAGGTATCAATTTTCACTGCAGCGGCCTGCCCTTCCTCAACGAATCCAATATCCCTGTTGAGAATGAACGCCTCGACTTCCAAACGGCCTTCGCTCGGCACAATCTGCATGAGCTCTTGCGCAGGAGTCACCACACCCCCCACCGTATGAATGGCCAGCTGTTGCACCGTGCCATCGATCGGCGCGGTGATAATCTGCTGGCTGTGGCGTTGCCGGGCTTTGATCAGCTCCTGCTCCAACACTGCAATTTGCTTCTCTGCATTATTGAGTTCCAGCAGGTTGATTTTTAAAGCCTCCGCTTTGAGCATGGCTAGCTGCAAGCGGCCCGCTTCGATTGACGCGATGAGTTCAGCATCTTGAGCCTCCAGTGCCGCCAGATCCTGCTGCAGTTCAATTCGCTCCTGCTCGAGCTGTAGATAACTGTCCCGCGCGACCATATGCTTCTGTAGCAACCGCTCCAGCGACTGGACTCGCTCGGTCACCAATGGCAGCGTGCGCTCGAGCTTGATTTTGGTCGCGCGGATGCGCTGTTGTTCTGCACGGCGTCCAGCCACCTCCTGCCCAATCATCATCCTACCTTCCGGCACTCCAGCCTCTTCCTCTACGAGGGCATGCAATTGACGAAATCGCAGGACGTCCGCTCGCGCATTAGCCAATTGTTTATCGATACGATCGACGTCTGCCCGGGTGCTCGCACCCTCCAGGGTGATCAGCGGATCCCCCTTCGCGACCCGTTGCCCTTCGGCCACATGCAAAAACCGCACTTTTCCCAGCTCTACGGGTTGAACCGTTTTGGTTCGGCCACCCGGAATAATCTTTCCCTGGGCAGTCGCCACTACATCCATTTTTCCAATGCAGGCCCAGGCAATAGCAACGATGAACAGCAGGATGATAGTCCAGACAATCGATCGCCCGATTGGTGACGGCGGGGTTTCCTGAATTTCCAGCGCGGCAGGCAGAAAAGTATAGTGAGCGCGAGCAATTGGCACCGGCTGTCGGAAACGCTGCGTCAGGCATTGCCAACCCCGCAGCACCGGGTTTCGTTTGGTGTTGGGTGGAGTTTTTCTCACGCGACATCATCCCGTCCGCCGCGCTGGCAAAAGTAGATACTGGCATACTTTCCACCGTGTTTGAGCAGTGCGTCATGGGTACCCTGTTCCACGATACGACCCTTGTCGAGCACGATAATGCGGTCCGCGTCGCGCACCGCAGACAGGCGATGTGCAATAAGAAAAACAGTTCGCTGCTGACAGATCGACTTCATGTTTCGCTGCACAACGTGTTCGGATTCGTAGTCCAGCGCGCTCGTGGCCTCGTCGAAAATCAGGATGCGCGGATTTGTGATCAGCGCCCGGGCGATTGCAATGCGCTGTTTCTGGCCGCCGCTCAGGTTGCTGCCCTGCTCTTCGATCCTGGTATCGTAGCCTTGTGATAACTCCAGTATGAATTCATGGGCACCGGCGAGTTTAGCCGCCTGCATGACGCGCTCGACCGGCATACCGGGGTCCGCCACCGCGATGTTGTCCTTTACCGAGCGACTGAAGAGGAAATTCTCCTGCAATACCACGCCGACTTGCCGTCGCAGCCAGGCCGGCTGAATCAAGGCAATATCGACGCCGTCTACCAGGATACGGCCAGCTTCCGGGACATATAAGCGCTGCAGTAATTTGGTCATCGTGCTCTTACCAGACCCTGACCTGCCTACAATGCCGATCACTTCACCCGGCGCGACCGTCAGCGAAATATTGCGCAACACCTGAGGCCGGTCGGGCGCGTAGCGAAAGCCGACCTGCTCAAATCGGACCTGACCCCTGATTTCAGGCAGTGTGGTGCGATTTGGATCATGGCCCGCTTCGGCTGGAGTATTGAGAATATCGCCGAGCCGCTCGATTGAAATTCCCGCTTGCTGAAAATCCTGCCATAGTTGCACAAGCCGCAGGATTGGGCCGGACACCCGAGCCGCCAGCATATTGAAGGCGATCAGTTGGCCCACGCTGAGTTCTCCCAAAATCACCATTCTGGCGCCGAACCAGAGAATCAGCACCGTCACGACCTTGTTCACGAACTCGGCGACCTGGCTGGCGATGTTGCCAAGATTACGACTGCGAAAGGCGGCGCTGACATAGCCAGCCAACTGCTCCTCCCAGCGCTTGTGCACCTGCGGTTCGACTGCCATGGCCTTGAGGGTTTCGACTCCCGCCACGACTTCAACAAGGAAGGCCTGGTTTTCAGCACCGCGCCGGAAGGTCTCGTCAAGGCGCGCGCGAAGTAGTGGAGTAATCACTGCCGACAGCACCACATAGAACGGAATCGAGCCAACTACCACCCAGAACAGCGTGGAACTGTAGTAGTACATCACCGCAAAAAACACGAATGTGAAAAACACGTCGATCGCGAGCGTCAGTGCCGAGCCGGTGATGAAGTCCCGGATCGTTTCAAGCTCGCGCACCCTGGCGACCGTGCTCCCGACCTGTCGCGACTGAAAATAGGCGACCGGCAAATTAATCAGGTGCTTGAACAGGTTGCTGCCCAGGGTGACGTCGATCCGAGTGGTGGTATGAGAAAACAGGTAGGTACGCAGCCCGTTCAGCACGACATCGAACACGGAAATCGCCAGCAAGCCGACCACCAGCACATCGAGGGTAGTCAAGCCTCGATGCACCAGCACCTTGTCGATTATGACCTGGAAAAACAGCGGTGTCGCAAGCGCAAACAGTTGAATAAAGAAAGATGCCAGCAGCACTTCACCCAGCAGCTTGCGATGCTTGATAATCGCCGGAGTGAACCAGCGTATATTGAATTTCCGGCTCGCACCCGGCGCTGGCGATCGCCGGGCAACCAGAATCAGGTCTCCTGTCCAGAGTCCTGCAAATTCCTCAATACCGTATGTGTGCGGCCCCGCGCGCAAGGGATCGTGGATCAGTACCTGCTCCCGATCAACCCGGGCCAGGATAAAGTAATCGCCGCTTTGGTACTGGCCTATCGCGGGCAAGGCCAGCGAAACGAGTCCGGCCGGTAGCAGGGAAATGTGTTTCGCTTTTAGTTCGAGCATTTTTGCCGCACGAAGGATGTCCAGGCTGGAAAACTGCTTC
>CAMYKE010000440.1 GCA_947258895.1 uncultured Pseudomonadales bacterium
GCCAGGTACGAGCTGTCCGCCGAGCGTAGAAAGCCAAAACCGTCTTGCAATATCTCCAGGACGCCGTCACCGAAAATATCTTCGCCACTCTTGGCGTGACGCTTGAGGATGGAGAAGATCACATCCTGCTTGCGTGACCGGGCCAGGTTATCAAGGCCGATTTCGGAGGCAATTGTGAGAAGTTCAGGAACAGGTTTTGATTTGAGTTCTGTAAGATTCATAGAGTAAAGGCGCTGGATTGAAGCTGTCGAAAAGAGATCGACGCAGGATTGAAAATTAAGTTCTTGTAATTTGGGAAAAGTGTAGTGGGAGATGTGCTCGAAGGCGGGCGAGCTACCCGGTAAAGATAACACTCATTGCGCGAAGCGTCTAGTCATCGCACAGAAAATTTATGGTTCCCCGGGGCTGGCCGGCATACCGCCTAGATATTGCTGTCGATAAAGGCTGCCAGCTGTGATTTTGAGATGGCGCCGACCTTGGTCGCCTCGACGTTGCCGTTCTTGAATAACATCAGGGTCGGGATCCCCCGGATGCCGTATTTTGGCGGGGTCGCTTCGTTCTCATCGATGTTGAGTTTGCAGATCTTTATCCGGCCATCATACTCCTGGGCGATTTCCTCGAGCACTGGCGCAATCATTTTGCATGGCCCGCACCACTCTGCCCAGTAGTCTACCAGTGCGGGAATATCGGATTGCAGCACGTCTTCGTCGAAGGAGCTGTCGGTTACGTTGGCGATTTCACTCATTGTTTCAATAATCCTGATCCTGTTTCACAGTTCAATCCCGGGCGCCGGCCTGAGGTAGTCCGGCCGACCCTCAGCACCAGCACGCCGATAGGGGATTGGTTCGCAGCTATGCATATACGACTGCATGTATCTTAAAGGAAGGTCATGGTAAGCAAATATGATCGAGATGTAAATTCACCTGACATATTTATCAGGGGGCGATGATGTTGGTTGCCGCGGCCATTTCAGCTACTCCCGCAACAGGCGTGCGGCCCGTTTGGCGAAATAGCTCAGGATACCATCTGCGCCCGCGCGCTTGAAACAGGTGAGTGATTCGAGAATGCTCGCGTCTTCCTCCAGCCACCCGTTGGCAAATGCCGCCTGCATCATCGCATACTCGCCGCTCACCTGGTATACACAGGTGGGCATGGCAAAGGTTTCCTTGACCCGGTAAATGATATCCAGGTAGGGCAACCCGGGTTTGACCATCACCATGTCGGCGCCCTCGGCAATATCCAGCGCCACCTCATGCAACGCTTCGTTGCTGTTTCCGGGGTCCATCTGGTAACCCTTCTTGTGGCCAGTTCCAAAATTGCTCGCCGAACCAATCGCATCCTTGTAGGGGCCATAGAATTTGGAAGCGTACTTGGCCGAGTAGGCCAGGATACGAGTATTTGGATATCCCTCCGCTTCCAAAGCGGCTCGAATCCGCCCCACCCGGCCATCCATCATATCCGACGGGGCAATGATATCGACGCCAGCCCGGGCATGGCTCAGTGCCTGCTGCTCGAGTACTTCCAGGGTGGCGTCGTTGAGGACGTTACCATCTGCGTCTGTAATGCCGTCGTGACCATCGAGCGTATAGGCATCGAGCGCGACGTCGGTACAGATCCCCAACTCCGGGTGGGCATCCTTGACGGCGTTGACCGCACGCTGCACCAGGCCCTCCGGATTGATTGCCTCGCTGCCAGTGGCGTCTTTGCCCTCCGGCCCGATATTGGGAAAGATGGCGATCACGGGAATTCCGAGCGCTGCAGCTTCGCCCGCTTCCTTGACCAGTTGGTCGATACTGTAGCGGAACTGCCCGGGCATGGTGGCGATGGGTTCACGGACCCCCGCGCCTGCCTTGACAAACATCGGGTAGATGAGGTCGTCGACGGTCAGTATATGCTCGCGCATCAGGCGTCGCGAGAAGTCGTCTGCGCGCATCCGCCGCATGCGTGTCGCTGGAAAGTTTCGATGTGGAAGCTCGATTGCCACCTGGCGCTCCTGCAGAGTAAATCTTGCCGGAAGACTACCATGTTTAGCGCGGGTAACAAACTGGCAGGGACTATCGTACGAACTTCCCGGCTCTCGAAACATGCCGGCACCGCTGCTATGCTGCACTGTCGAACTTATGTGGGTAACATTTTGTACGGGGATTCGTAAATGAGCGCTGTTTTTCGGTATTGGCCGGATAGAGGCGGAGCGTGGCCTGACCATGACTGATTCGGCACTGGCGCTGGACGCGGTCGCCCGGCTTGGCTTTGCCATCGGCCTGTTACTGCTGTTTGCGACGCTCGAATGGTGGCTGCCGCGTCGCCCCCGGACCCGCCTGCGACGCCAGCGCTGGGCCGGCAACGTGGGCGTGCAGTTGCTGAATGTGGTGCTGGAACGCCTGCTGCCGTGGGTCGCGCCGGCGGCCGTCGCGGTGGTGTGCGCCGAGCAGCAGATCGGCCTCCTGTATCAGTGGAACCCGCACCCGGTGGCGGCACTGGTATTGTCGTTGCTGCTGCTGGACCTGTTGATCTACTGGCAGCATCGCCTGTTTCACAGCGTGCCCTGGT
>CAMYKE010000441.1 GCA_947258895.1 uncultured Pseudomonadales bacterium
GCTGAGCCACGAGGTAGTGCGCGAACGGCTGATCGGCCTGGTGGGCGAGAACGAGAAGACACATGGCTATAACGCGATAAATTTCAGAGCCTACGTGGACAGCGCAAGGATGCGTCTCAAGCGCTACAAGCCGGCGCAATCAACCGTGGGGGTCATCGTCGCGGTGGGCGGCATTACCACCGGCGACCAGCCGCCCGGCACGATAGGCTCGACATCGCTTACCAGGCAGCTAATCAAGGCGCGTGAGGACGACAAGGTTAAGGCAGTCGTACTGCGGGTCGACTCCGGCGGCGGCAGCATGTATGCCTCAGAGGTCATCCTGCGTGAGATAGAGCAGCTCAAGGCCGCGGGCAAGCCGGTGATCGCGTCCATGGGCAGCGTCGCGGCCTCGGGCGGTTACTACATTTCCATGGCGGCGGACGAGATCTACGCAAGCCCGGGCACCATTACCGGATCCGTTGGCATCATTGGCATGCTGCCGACGTTCCAGCGCAGCCTCGCAAGCCTGGGGCTGAACGTGGACGGCGTGGGCACCACCTCGCTCTCGGGCGGCATCCGACCTGATCGGGCGCTGGCCGATCCCATGCGTGAGGCATTGCAGCTCTCCATCGAAAACGGATATCGCACCTTTGTCGGCCGTGTCGCAGAGGCGCGCCGCTCCACCCCGGAGGAGATCGACAAGATCGCCCGCGGGCGCGTCTGGGTCGGGAGCGACGCCGTGAAGATTGGCCTGGTTGACAAGCTCGGCAGCCTCGAGGACGCAGTCGCGGGCGCCGCCGAAAAGGCCGGGCTGGGTGATGCCTACAGGGTTCGTTACATGGAAAAAGAACTCGGTTTTCGAGAGCGCCTGTTGCTGTCGATGCTGAGCAGGGCCGGACGCCTGCAGGCACGCCAGAGTCCCGTCGCAGCGTTTGTGAAAAAACTGGATGAGCAGCTCCAGCCGCTTGCCGGTATCAGCGACCCGGGCAACCGCTACGCGCTGTGCTTTTGTGAAGTCTGGTAGGGGCCGGCAGAGGCGGCGCTACGACCAGTTGAGAATAACCTTGCCGCTCTTGCCGGAAGCCAGGATGTCGAACGCCTGCACGTAGTCGTGCGCGAGAAAATCGTGCGTCAGCACGCGGGAAACATCGAGCCCGCTCTCCAGCATCGATGCCATCTTGTACCAGGTCTCGAACATCTGGCGGCCGTAGACGCCTTTCATTTCGAGGCCCTTGAATATCACGCTGTTCCAGTCGATGTCGAATGCCTTGGATGGGATACCCAGAATTGCCATCTTTCCGCCGTGGTGCAGGGTGCGCAGCATCTCTCTGAACGCGTCCGGGTTGCCGGACATTTCCAGCCCGACGTCGAAGCCTTCCTGCATGCCCAATTCGTCCATGACGTCGTCAAGATTGCGCTGCGTGATATTGACGGCCAGGGTTGCGCCCATCTCGCGTGCCAGCCCGAGTCGATAGTCGTTGACGTCGGTGACCACAATGTGGCGGGCGCCTACATGCCGGGCAATTGCGCAGGCCATCATGCCGATTGGGCCGGCACCGGTGATCAGTACATCTTCACCGACCAGGTCGAACGAAAGCGCGGTATGGGTCGCGTTTCCAAGTGGGTCAAGGATGGCAGCAATGTCATCGCTGATCGAATCCGGGAGTTTGAACAGGTTCATTGCCGGCACGCTCAGGTACTCAGCGAAACAACCCGGTCGGTTGACGCCAACACCCACGGTATTGCGGCAAAGATGCCGGCGTCCGGCGCGACAGTTTCGGCAGTAACCACAGGTGATGTGCCCTTCGGCGGACACGCGGTCACCGGGACGGTAGCCGGCGACTTCGCTGCCTATCTCCATGATCTCGCCGCTGAACTCGTGACCCACGGCCATCGGAACAGGGATGGTTTTGCTGGCCCACTCGTCCCAATTGTAGATATGCAGGTCAGTACCGCAGATCGATGTCTTCCTCACCTTGATCAAAACGTCATTGTGACCGACCTCGGGCACCGGGATGTCCTGCATCCAGATGCCGGGCTCGGACTTCGCCTTGACTAGCGCTTTCATATTTTCGGACTCCGCCTAGCTGATTACGCCCATCGTGCGGCCGACCTTCTCGAAGGCAGCGAGCGCGCGATCCAGGTGTTCGGGCTCATGGGCGGCCGACATCTGCGTACGAATTCTCGCCTGCCCCTCAGGCACCACAGGGTAAGAAAAACCAATCACGTAAATACCTTCGGCAAGGAGGCTGTCGGCCATGCCCGAGGCCAGCTTCGCGTCACCCAGCATGACCGGGATGATAGGGTGGTCTCCCGGAACCAGGCGGAAACCCAGGGCTTCCATCTGCCGGCGAAACCTGCGGGTATTCTGCATCAGTTTCTCGCGCAGCCCGCTTCCGGACTCCAGCATGTCCAGCACTTCAATGGACGCCGCCGCGATCGCGGGCATCAAAGTATTGGAGAAAAGGTAAGGACGCGAGCGCTGGCGAAGCCAGGCAACGATTTCCCTGCGCGCCGAGGTAAACCCACCGGACGCGCCGCCCAGCGCCTTGCCGAGCGTGCCGGTGAT
>CAMYKE010000442.1 GCA_947258895.1 uncultured Pseudomonadales bacterium
CTCTGCCAAATGCTCAACAGACAAATGAGCATATCGGCGGACCATTTCATAGTCGGACCAGCCCCCCAGTTCTTGCAGCACATGTAGAGGCGTTCCTTGCTGAACATGCCAGCTCGCCCACGTGTGCCGCAAATCGTGCCACCGAAAGTTTTCTATTCCTGCTCTGACGAGTGCTTTGCGCCAGGCATGATTGTTGGCCTTGGTGACCGGCCTTCCTTTGTAGGTAAACACCGTGTCCGGGTGCTTTCCTGTTTGGCGCCTGACTACGATTACAGCCTCGGCATTCAATGGTACCGGGATGGCTTTTCGAGCTTTGGCTTGGTCAGCATGAATCCATGCACAGCGTCTATCTAAATTAACCTGTGACCATTCGAGCTTTACCACGTTGGATTCTCTCAAACCGGTCGCAAGCGTAAATTGCGCCATGGCTGCCAGATGTTCAGGAAGCTCCGACAGTAAAACCTCTGCTTCCTCTCTCGTAAGCCAACGAACACGACGTTTCGCTTCCGGTACCATTCGAACGCGTGGTGCCCGTTCAATCCATTCCCAGTCACGCTCAGCTCGGTTAAGAATTGCACGCACAACCTCAAGCATCCGATTGACGGTGGCATTCGTAACATCGTCGGACAATCTTGACTGGGCCAGGCTATCCAGAATGTCCCTGTCAATATCATCCAGATAGCGACCATACAGGTGGGAATGAACCCGACGCAGATGGCCGATATCATCTTCCAGGGTAATTTTCTCACCCTGTTTCTCAGTCAACCAGCGTTCTACGGCTTCCTCCCATTTTCGGCGAGGTTTTTCTCCAAGCTTGGAGGCTCGCCAGTAATCGGCCTTGAGCCGATCATGGTATTCCTGCGCTAACTGCTTGTTGGCAGTTTTAGCAGACTTGCGTATTTGCTGGCCGTTGGGGGTGCTGAATCGCACCCACCAGATGTTGCCGCGTTTAAAGAGTGACATGGTTTAATCTCCTGTTCCCTGTCACATTGCGGCGCTTGCCCATGTGTAGGGTAAAGCGAGCGCAAGTAGTCAGCAAGGTCACATTCCAGGAAAACCCATCGTTTTCCAGGTTTTGCGCCTTTAATTAATCCTGCACACGCCTTCTTGCGCAGCACCGCAGGAGACATATGAAGAAATTCTGCCGCTTCATTCAGGCCAAGGGTGTGGTGTGTGTCGTTCATCGATCCGTCTCTATTGGTCTCGGATATTGAATATTTGAGGCATGACTGATATGAGATTAAACATTAGCATGGAGCGAATTTGACGGGCAAAGACTAAATGTTTAGCACAGTGGTAAAAAACAACGACCAGTGACACATGAGCGCATGCCGGGGGCATGGTGTCCCCGGCATGATTGGGAAGGATTAATAGACCTGTGTGAGGGGTGCTGCGAGGGTGTTGGTATGCCTAGACCATCTCGCCCTTGAATACCACGACACCGCAAATCCTGGCGTTTTCATCAATCTCGATGATTCGGTCGGGCCAATCTGGATTGAGTGCTTTCAAGTAAGTGCGGCCACCTTCGACGATCAGTTGTCTGAAGGTGGCTTCATCAGAGTCTTCAAGCTGTACGATGACGTAGTTGCCACTGTCGGCCGTCGCGTCCGGATCCACAAAAACAAGATCCCCATTGTGGAACCTGGGCTCCATGCTGGCCCCTTTGACGCACAGTATGAAGGTCCGTTGGCTGCAACGAACAGGGCAGGGCAATAGATCCTCAGCTTGTCGGACATCAAAGTCATTAACGATTTCTGACCAGGTGCCAGCCTGCGCCCATGAGATCAATGGGCACAACGTGATAATCTCTGCACCTGTTTTTGTGCTGGTTTTTGCCTGTTTTCTCTGCTTTGCATAGGCAGCGACGAGACGGCGAGAATATTGTGACTGCTTCCTGGAATTTTTGTTTTTACTCGCGTCTTTTTGTTCGTTTGTCTCTAATGGCTCTGCCTGATCTTCAGATGGTTCCGCAGCATCGGTTTCTTGTGATCTTTGGTCATGGGCGGTGCCTTGTACTGTGAACCTCTCACCGCCTACCTGTAATACACGATTACCGATACGTACTAACTGGTGTGTATCCGATGAAACGGTTTCATCGTCATGCGGTTCATCCATCCAGCCCTGAGGTTTTCCAAGCCCTTTTTCCAATCTCGCCGCCAGTTCATCCCCCAGTCCCCGCGGTGTACCTTTTTGGGTTGGCATCTTTCGCCGAACCTGGCTGAGGTAGGATTCGCTGGTCACCGCCAATTGGGCAACCTTGGCGGCCGACCCTGTCTCGGCGATCAGGATCTCCAGGTTGTTTAGGCGGGTTTGTTCACGTGGACGTTTCATAGGAACAACTAAGTGATTTAGTTAATTCAAATTTAGCAGATTGATAAATAATTTCAAGCTAAATTTGCTTGTTGAGGGGTTTTCACACTGCTAAAGTTTAGCATTATGGAACTCAGGCACTTTCTCCAAACCGCAACTAAACGAGAACGTGTCCAGCTGGCCTCCGTCTGCAACAGCTCAGTGGCCTACCTTTATCAGCTTGCTGGCCAACACCG
>CAMYKE010000443.1 GCA_947258895.1 uncultured Pseudomonadales bacterium
GAATCGCGCGCTGGAGATCACCCAGTTCCACCAGTGCCTTGCCGTAAAGCTTCCACGCGGCTGAATAGGTCGAGTCGTGTTCGACCGCCCGTTGCAGATGCTCGACAGCCAACCCGAACCTGCCATCCTTGAAGTACTCATTGGCCAGACTGTAACGCAGCAGGGCGTCGTCCCGACCCTGCGCCAGCAGGGATTCCAAGTTTTCTATGATTCCCACAGTACTATCTCCGCCAGAAAGCCGGGGTCAGCAGGACCAGAAGGGTAAAGATCTCCAGACGCCCCAGCAGCATCGCGAAGCAGAGAATCCATTTTGCGGTATCGTTCAGGTCCGCGTAGTTGGACCCCACAGCGCCAAGACCGGGCCCCAGATTGTTGATACTTGCGGCAACCGCCGAAAAGGAGGTTATCAGATCAAGCCCGGTCAGCGCCAAAGCCAGATACATTACCGTGAAACTTGCCACATACAGGGCAAAGAATCCCCACACGGCATCGATTACATGGGGCAATATGGTCTTGCCACCCACGCGGATCGGGATCTGAGCGCTCGGATGAATCAAGCGGGTGATCTCCCGGGTACCCTGTTTAATCAATAACAGAAAACGGATGACCTTTATCCCGCCACCGGTGGAACCTGCGCAGCCACCCACGAAACTGGAAAATAATAAAAGTATCTCGATGAAACCGGGCCAGACTGAATAATCGGCAGTGGTAAACCCCGCCGTCGTTCCGATGGAGACCGACTGAAACAGGCCTTTGGTAAAGGCTTCGTCCCAGTCCACATAGGTACCTGTCCCATATAGAACCAGGGTGACCAGGACCGTGACCAGGACCAATCCGCCGATATAAAAACGGAATTCGGCGTCCCGGATGTAACCGCCCAGACTGAGGTTTCGCCATGCCACGAAATGCAATGCGAAATTCACGCCCGCCACCACCATGAACGCCACCGCGATCATTTCGATCAGCGTACTGTCGAAATACCCCATACTGGCGTCATGGGTGGAGAACCCCCCGATCGCGACGGTTGAAAACGCATGCCCGATGGCATCGAACAGAGACATGCCGGCCCACCAGTAGGCCAGGGTGCAGGCGATAGTCAGACCGAGGTAGATATACCAGAGGGCCTTGGCCGTTTCCGTTATCCGGGGGGTGAGCTTGGCGTCCTTCATGGGACCAGGGGTCTCGGCCCTGTACAACTGCATGCCACCGATGCCAAGCATGGGCAGTACGGCCACTGCCAGCACGATGATGCCCATGCCACCCAGCCACTGCAGCTGTTGTCGATAGAACAGGATCGACCTGGGCAGTTCATCGATGCCCACGATTACGGTGGCACCCGTGGTGGTCAGACCGGAAATCGACTCGAATACGGAATCCGTCAGCGACATGTCGGGGGTGTCGGACAACAGGAACGGCAGCGAACCGCTCAGTCCGAGCGCCGTCCAGAACATCACCACCACGATGAACCCGTCCTGAAGCCGCAGCTCCCGGCGATAGCGGCGCACGGGCAACCAGATCGAGAGTCCGCTCCCCAATATAAGGGCGAAGCCCGTTAGATAAGTATGCCAGGTACCATCCCCATACCACTGGGCAACCAGCATGGGGGGCCACATGGTGAGACTGAACACCATGAGCAGGATACCGAGAATGCGCTGAACCGCGAACAGATGCATTGCCGGGCTATAAAAAAGTGATGCCGACCTGAAACAGTTTCTCCACCTCGGAAATTCGGCGCTTGTCAACCAGGAACAGGATAACGTGATCTTCTGACTGGATCACGGTGTCGTGGTGAGCGATCACGACCTCCACGCCGCGCACGATGGCGCCGATGCTGGTGCCCTTGGGAAGCGCGATGTCTTCGACCGCCCTGCCCACAACCTTCGACGAGCTGGGATCGCCGTGGGCGACGGCTTCGATCGCCTCGGCGGCGCCGCGCCTCAGAGAATGCACCATCACCACGTCCCCCCGGCGCACGTGAGTCAGCAGACTGCCGATGGTGGCCTGCTGCGGCGAAATGGCGATGTCGATTGAACCGCTCTCCACCAGGTCCACGTAAGCGGCCCGGTTGATCAGGGCCATGACCTTGCGGGCGCCCAGCCGCTTGGCGAGCATGGCGGAAAGGATATTCGCCTCATCGTCGTCGGTCACGGCGCAGAATACGTCCGTATTTTCGATGTTCTCCTCCAGCAGCAGGTCCTCGTCCGCCGCATCACCCTGCAGCACGATGGTCTTTTCCAACTCCTCGGCGACCTGCTTGGCGCGGTTCGGGTTCCGCTCGATGATCCTGACCCGGTAATCCGATTCAAGGGCCTTCGCCAGACGCGCACCTATATGGCCGCCGCCGGCGAACATCAGGCGCTTGAAGGGCTTGTCCAGCCTGCGCAGTTCACTCATCACGGCGAGGGTATTCTTGGCCGCTGCGACGAAGAACACCTCATCATCGGCCTCGACGACCGTATTGCCATCGGGGAGAATCGCCTGACCCTGGCGGTAGATGGCTGCAATCCTTGCGTCAATAGTGGGCATATGTTCATACAAGGTGCGCA
>CAMYKE010000444.1 GCA_947258895.1 uncultured Pseudomonadales bacterium
TATATGAGCACACACCGGACCTTGCGCGGCAGCGCGCTGAGCAGGCCGGGTGGCTGATGGCGTCGGAGCTGATTGCCTGCGATGTCGATCTGAGTTTTGCCCCGGTGCTCGACCTCGATTCCGGCATCAGTGCCGTAATCGGCGATCGAGCCTTTGCCTGCACAGCCGAAGTGGTTTGCTACCTGGTAGACGCCTTTATCGACGGCATGCATGCTGCGGGCATGATTGCCACCGGCAAGCATTTTCCGGGTCATGGCGCAGTTGCCGCTGATTCCCACGTGGCCTTGCCGGTAGATAACCGGCAGTTGGCGGACATTCTGGCTACCGACATGCAACCATTTGTAAAGCTGGTGGACAAACTGGACGCGGTGATGCCGGCCCATGTGATTTATCCGGCAGTCGATGACCAGCCCGCGGGTTTTTCGAAAATCTGGATCCAGGAAATCCTTCGTGAGCAACTCGGCTTTGGCGGCGTAGTGTTCAGCGATGACCTGAGCATGGAGGGCGCGACGGTTGCCGGCGGATTTGCGCACCGCGCGCAGGCGGCTCTCGACGCCGGTTGCGACATGGTGCTGGTCTGCAACAACCGGGAAGGCGCGCTGGCCGCACTGGAATATTTGCGGGAAACCGGGCACACGGGCTCGCCGCGTTTACAGGAATTGCGTCATGGTGGTCGCGCGGGTTGCGACCTGAAGCAGCACCCTCAGTGGCGGCAGGCAGCCGCCGATATTCAAACTCTGGTACAGGAATAGCAGTGGAAAATCCAATCAATCTCGAATCGATGTTAACCCGTTTTGGCCTGGAGGGTGATTTGGCCATCGCCGTGCAGGTGTTTGTGGTGGTGTTCGTCACCCTCGTCCTGAACCTGGTCGCGCTACGCCTGATGACCCATATCGTCAAACGAGTAGAGGGCACCAAAAACTACTGGGATGACGTGCTGGTGCTGGCGGCGCGTAAACCTTTGAGCATTCTCATCTGGCTGGTGGGAATGAGTTGGGCTGCGGAGATCGTGGCCGCACAATCGGGCGCCGTAATCTTCGAGGCGATCGAGCCGATCCGCGATATGTCGGTGATCCTGATCCTGGCCTGGTTCCTGGTGGACTTTATCAAGCGTGCGGAGCAGGAGCTTATCGAGCGTGAGTCCGAAAAGCCGGATCGGGAGGATGCGGTTGATGCAACGACCGTGAATGCGATCGGCAAGCTGTTGCGCCTTTCCGTGATCATCACCGCGGCGCTGGTTCTGTTGCAAACCCTTGGCTACAGCATTTCGGGGGTACTCGCCTTTGGCGGTATCGGGGGTATAGCCATTGGTTTTGCCGCCAAGGACCTGTTGGCCAATTTTTTTGGTGGCCTGATGGTGTACCTTGATCGACCCTTCGCGGTCGGTGACTGGGTGCGTTCCTCCGACCGTTCGATCGAGGGCACCGTGGAGCATATTGGCTGGCGCCTGACGCGTATCCGTACTTTTGACAAGCGGCCCCTGTACGTACCAAATTCCATTTTTACCAGCATCACCGTCGAGAATCCGTCGCGCATGACTAATCGGCGCATTTATGAGACCATCGGCCTGCGCTACGAGGACGCGGCGCAGATCGAGCCGATTGTCAATGACGTTAAGGCGATGCTGCGGGCGCATGACGAGATCCAGAACGACCTGACCATGATCGTCAACTTCAATGCCTATGGGCCCTCATCGCTGGACTTTTTTGTTTACACCTTCACCAAAACGACCGACTGGGTGCACTTTCATACAGTCAAACAGGATGTGTTACTGAAAATCCTGGAAATTATCGATGCGCATGGTGCAGATGTTGCGTTCCCCACCTCGACGGTGCATATTCCGGAGGCGGTGGAGTTGCACGGCGAGGCCGTTGCCGTCCCCGCGGCGAGATTCAGCGAACATGGCTGATGTTGACGCCGTGCCCCGCTCACGTTCGCAGTTGGTAGTCAATTGTGCGCATGGAGGATAGGACATTGGAATCGACTGAACCGGTTGACCTGGCGATTATTGGCGGCTCCGGCCTGGATGAACTGGCCGGTCTCGAAATTGAGCGGAAACTGACGCCCCATACACGCTATGGCGAAACCTCCGGACCCCTGGTAGTCGGGAGCCTCGCAGAAAAACGGGTGGTGTTTATGGCCCGCCATGGCGCCAGCCACACCATCCCGCCCCACCTGATTAATTACCGCGCTAATATCTACGCCCTGCAGCAGTTGGGTGTCGGTTGTGTGATCGCGATCAACGCGGTGGGTGGCATCAACCCCTTGATGGGGCCGCGGCACCTGTGCATTCCGGACCAGATTATCGACTACAGCTGGGGCCGGGAGCATACCTTTGCCGATGGTAGCCAGGAAACGGTCCGCCATATCGATTTCAGCTCGCCCTATGATGAGGAAATCCGCAGTCGGCTGGTCGCCGCCGCCGAGTCTATCGATATGGATTTTTCACCACGCGCCACCTACGGTTGTACCCAGGGACCGCGTCTTGAGACCAATGCCGAGATCGACCGCATGGAGCGTGATGGCTGCGACATCGTGGGCATGGCGAACTGAGCATTCGCTATGCCTGTATTGCGCTGGTTGCGAACCGCGCGGCCGGGCGGGGCGAGAGTATAATAAGCCTGCAGGAAATTTACGCCAACCTGGAGAAGAGCATGCAGAACGCCCGTTACCTGTTGAACGAGTTTATCGCCGGTTTGTAGTACGAGAAAGCCGCCGGGTCTTTGAACCTAGAATCCGCAGTTGGACGGGGCTTTTGCGGAAAATCTCAGTGTGCCAGGCAAGGCTTCGCGCGCAGGCAATGGCCATTCCCTTGGCAAGAGCGATAACGCAGCATGGCGCGCTGAGATTGTTTGCAAAACCTTGTAGCGAACATCAGTTCACCCAAAGGGTGAGAGGTCAATTTAAACTCTTATCAAACATCAGCGCGTTACGTTTGAATTGAGCGGTCAACTGCGGATTCTAGGTTGAATCAGGGGTCGCCGGGTGTTGGCGGGGCGAGGGTGGCTTCGGGAAGCGGCTTCTTTTTCGGCAGCGTCGTAAGATCAAAGTCCTTCATCTTCAGCACCGGATCAGGTAGCTCCCAGGGTGTCATCTGCACCAAAATGCCGAACAGCGGGTGGTCGATATAATGCAGCTCTCCCGCGCGCAACCGCCGTGAGTCACTGGCCCTGGCCGTCAGCGTGCGCTGGAAGTTGTCTGAAGCGCTGTCGAACAGGCCAGGTTGTCCCGAATCAAGCGCAGTTCCATACCCGCGAGGGTTGCCGCCCGAAGGATCGTCCGGTGTGCTGTAAAAGCTGCTCCAGTTCGGCCTCTCCTGAATCAGGTTGCGCTGAAAGCGGGAAAAGTAGAGTGTGCTGTCGAGGTGCAGGAACCGGTTTGCGCTCGCCGTGAGAGTGCCCTCGAGTTCAAAATCCAGGTCAAACTGGTTCCCCGCCTGGACCAGCAAGGGTACGGCACGTGCTTGTGAGTCGAGTGGCTGGCGCCAGCCGAAATGTGCCAGTAGCCGCATGTCCTCGGCGCTGCTGATGCGGCGCGCAGTCTGCTGCATTTGTAACAGTTTTTCCGGTAGCAGGATAAACGGGTCGCGGTCGAGATTCATGGGCCGCTCGAGTTTGGATGGCTCGGGCTGCGCTGCGTCCAACTTCCGTGTAGTGGCCAGCGGGTCGGGGAAGGGCTGGCCGAATTCCGGGAACTCATCAGGCTCCTGTTGTTCGCGCAGTTCGCGCTGCGCACGCTGCTCAGGGGTCAGGTACTCACGGCGCAATGCTGAAAAATCGCTGTCGATTTCCTCCAGCGCGCCGGGCATCTTGCGTCGTAACGACTCGAAATCCGTCGTGAACTCCTCGAACTCATATTCCCGGTAGGGTTTGAGTAACACCAGGTTTTTCGGGTAGACGGGTTCAAACTTGTCGCGCCATAGTTCGGACTGCTGCCATCGCCAGCTTTCGTTGGCAAACAGGATTAACTCGACCTGATACCAGCCAGGCTTGTCGACCTCGGCAACCGCGGGCTGGCCAAGCCCGTAGAGTAGGCTGGCTGCCAGCGCCGCCGCGGCTGGCAAGCAGTTACTGCGAC
>CAMYKE010000445.1 GCA_947258895.1 uncultured Pseudomonadales bacterium
GCAGGTCGCCCTGGTTTACCTCCTGGCCGGAGGTAAACCGGATCGCGCTGACGATGCCCTCTTGTTCCGCACTCACCTCCACCCCGAAACGAGCGCCCAATGTGCCAATCGAGGTCAGCTCGGGGTTCCAGCTGGCCGCCGTGGCGTACGCGGCAGACACAGTCACGGGAGGCGGGCGGAAGTTCGCAAAACGCGCATCCATTGACTTTTGCTGGAAGTATTTGTAGCCGAAAATAGTGCCGAAGATGAGAGCGACGGCCACCAGCATTACGGACATTCGTTTAAACATGGAATTTGAAATCCTTGAAATTAAAACCACACCCGGATAGGTAGCTGGCCAGCAAGATGTGCAGGCGCCAGTGTAGCAAATCACCGAACCAATTAGCGATCGCTACAGGTCGGGATGCAAAATATTGTGGTGGTTTACCCCGTAGTGGAAATGTAGCCCCCCGGCCACGTCTGGACAAAGGCGTCCCGAATGCTACGGAGGGGCAAGCAGGTGCGTTCACAGTGGTACGGCGCGCATCGTTAACTTCCTGTCAGTGTCTCCGTTGTATCTGTTACAACCGCTGGCGCTGGCGGGATCTTTGTACTCAGAGCTCCAGCTGGTGGGTGCCTGCCGCCAGTTTCAGGCGGATAAAATCATTGTGCGCGACATAGACCAACTCGGCAACCTTGCGGATCAGGTGTTCTTCATACTTGTCGATACTGCCGTCCGCAAAGGCGACCTTCCACATCAATCCGATTAGTTCCAGCTTCTGCTCGTAACTGTAGTAGTCGTTAACCAGGCGGGTGAACTGGTACAGTGACGCGGCATCGTCCAGCTCTTCTTCGGCCAGTTTGATCAGGTTGTCCAGCGTCACCGCATCCAGGTCGAACGTCCTGCGCAGGGTGTCCAGGACCGCGCTGCGTTCGTTGTCATCCAGCTCGAAATCCGCCCGCGAGACTTCAATCAGCAGCGCGGCGGTGGCGAGCTGGATCGCCTGTTGCGGCGAAACACAGGATTCGTCGCTGTCGACGGTAAGATAGGCGTTAAAGAATTGCCGAATTCGTACCAGCATTGTACGCACCTATTTCCAGGACCAGTCTCTCCAGCTTGATCTGGTCAGCTGTAAAGTTGCGGATGCCTTCGGCCAGCTTCTCCGTGGCCATCGCGTCCTCGTTGAGCGCCCAGCGGAACAGTCTCTCATCCACCAGGTCGTGACGCTCCGGAGTGCCGGTGGTCCCGGTTGACAGCTTGCGAGTCAGTTCGGCATGATCGTTTTGCAACTCATCCATCAGCTGTGGGCTGATGGTCAGGCGATCGCAGCCCGCGAGTTGCTCGATTTCGCCGGTATTGCGGAAACTGGCGCCCATTACGATCGTGTCATGGCCGTGATGTTTGTAATAGTTATAGATGCTGGTCACCGACTGCACGCCCGGATCTTCCTCGGCGGGATAGGAATCGCGCCCGGTGGTCTTCTTGTGCCAGTCCAGGATACGGCCCACGAAGGGTGAAATCAGGGTTACACCGGCCTGGGCGCATGCCACCGCCTGCACAAAGCCGAATAGCAGCGTCAGGTTGCAGTTGATGCCTTCCTGTTCCAGTTGCTGCGCCGCGCGAATGCCTTCCCAGGTAGACGCGACCTTGATCAGGATGCGATCTTTCCCGATACCTGCCTGTTGGTACAGCCCAATAATACGATGCGCCTGCGCGACGGTCCGCGCGGTATCGAAGGAGTACCGAGCATCGACTTCGGTGGAGACCCGGCCGGGGATAATCTCGAGAATCTCCTTGCCGATGTTCACGGCAAATTTAAGCAGCGTGTTTTCCAGTCGCTGTGCGTCATCGCCTGATTGCCGCCCGGACCAGCTGATTGCTTCATGAATGTAATCGGAATATTCGGGATTCTGTGCCACCTTGAACAGCAGCGAGGGATTGGTAGTTGCGGCCGGCGGGTGGTACTGCCGGATGGCATTGATTTCACCGGTATCTGCGACCACGGTGGTCATGGTTTTTAACTGGTCTAGCTTGCTGGTCATAGCGGGTCCACTCGTGTAGTACGAGGTGTCGGCTGCCACTTGGCGGGGTGGCGTCGAAAGCCTCGCCGGGTTGCGAAGAATCCGGATTATAGCGTGTTCCGGCCCACCTAAAAACCGGTGTCAGGCACAAATGCGGCGGCCTGTCGTACCAGTCTTGCGGTCGCCTCCGGCCGGTGTGCATTTTCGCTGATATGGCGGCGAAACTTGCGTCCCCCCGGTTGGCCATGGAATAGTCCCAGGACGTGCCGCGTCATATGTTTCAACGGAGTGCCGGCGCGCACTTCTCGCTCCATATACGCCATGAACTGCTCGATGATGTCATGCCGGCTGGGGCGAGGGTGCTCGGCGCCAAATATCATGTTGTCCGCAGCGGCCAGGACCACAACCTCAGGCCGATACCTGATGGCCTGGTCGGCCACCGCTTTTGTAATGTGATTGTCCGCCTTGACCTGGGCATAGTCCCGCACCCAGCGCAGCAGGTTGTTGGCAATGCGCGGGGTGCCGCGGGAACGCCCGGCAACTCTTGCAGCCCGCATCACGCAGCGCCTCGATAAAGGTGCACAGATGCTCATAGGAATCCCGGTCATCGATCCCGATGCGAGTCTTTACCGTCACGGGCACCGCAACCGCAGCGAGCATTGCGGCTACACAATCCGCGACCAGTTCCGGGTGCCCCATCAGGCATGCGCCGAAGGCCCCGTTCTGCACCCGGTCGCTCGGGCAACCCAGGTTGAGGTTGATCTCGTCATAGCCCCGGTCCTCGCCAATTTTCGCACACTCGGCCAACTGCGCCGGGTTGCTGCCACCGAGTTGCAGCGCCACTGGATGCTCGGCGGCGTCAAAATCCAGCAACCGTTCCCGATCGCCATGCAGGATGGCGCCAGTCGTCACCATTTCGGTGTACAGCAGCGTGTGTTTGGTCAGCAGCCGCAGGAAATATCGGTCATGGCGATCCGTCCAGTCCATCATGGGCGCTACGGATAGTTTGCGAGAGACGAGCGGTTGGGTCATTGCGTGGCGAACGGAGCGTTGTACATTGAAAATCGTGGCAGGGAATATAACAGGTTACGGTGGTTTTCTGAAATGCCGGATGAGGTAGAGGGTGAATGGTGAGCGATCTGGAGCATTCACGAAGTCGATCGTATAAACTTTGGCCCGCGGGGATAGCGCCCCTTTAACGCGGGCCCAGTTTTGACCCAAATTTAGAGGACTAATCGAATCAATTCCTGCGAGGTACTGTATTAGCTAATGATATTCGGAGCGCTAACCTGCATTGCTCTAGCGAAAGTTGCTTAACTTGCAGGCCTCATCCTCGCGCTCTTTGGCGGCTTCTATCCGTTGGTTGTAATACCGTCTGGACGAATGTGAACGGGCGCCTGCTCTGTTCGCAACCGCCCTGTTAAGACTCTGCCTGGCGTCTTCGCATGCTTTTCGTTTTGCCTCCTTGCGCTTCTTGATCGCGTTCGCTGCGGCGATCCTTTTATTTTTATACGCCCTGGCTCTGACTTGGTCTTCCCTGAAGAGCTTATCGGCGTGTTTTGCGTTGGGCACCACCGTTCCTATTTTCGGCAGGGGTTCCAGCTCGACAGCTTCAACCTGTTCGGACTCGGGTGGCTGGTCCGTGTAGTGAACCTTGCCTTCCTTATCCGTAAACGTGTAGATCTCGGCGCTGGCAAAAGGGCTCATGGCTAACAGAACAACAATGTTGCGCAGGGCCATTCTCCACTGCATCGTAAAAATTCCTGCTCTCTGGTTTCAAGTTCCCGTGCTGTGTTAAGAATAGACGGTCGATTTACTAAATTCCATGTTGCGCCGGGACTTCGCGAAATGTTGAAAACCTGTATCGGCTGGCAAAGTAGCCCCAACAACGTGGGACTCGATGAAATCAGGGCCGTTACGCATGCTCGCGCCGCGCGAAGCCCGGACCAGCCAGGCCGTGTCCAGGGCGAGTGGGGTGTCGGCTTCGGGAATGCGATTCGAAAGGTCAGTGGCTG
>CAMYKE010000446.1 GCA_947258895.1 uncultured Pseudomonadales bacterium
TCACTCACCTCCCCTCGGCTTTTTCAAAACTTTCGCATTGGACAAAGACGGCGATCATAACCCCCTTCCCGATCTCCAGCCGCGCGGTACCATTCCCATTGTCGATATCGCCCGGAACTACGCACTGGCGGAGGGCATTAGCCAGATCAACACACTGGAACGATTACAGGCAATCAAGGAGACCGGGGCCCTGTCAAAACAAATGGTAGAGAACCTGTTGGATGCTTATGAATTTATAGCCGGCATTCGCCTTGAAAGTCAGGGTAGACAATTTTCGGCGGGGAAAGAAATCAACAATCACGTGGATCCTAACGAACTGTCAGCGCTTCTGCGCCACCAATTAAAAGACGCCTTTTCCGTTGTACGCGATGCACAGCAAGCGATGAAGTCACGGTTTGGTCGCGGTGCTTTATAAGCTTACACATCAATTTAAAAAGCTTCGCTGGTCCGGCAAGGCGAAGTCAACACCACTGGCTTCGCTCTACCAACCAGGCCCGGTAGCACCCGGCACTCCCTTCGAACAACAACGCTTTATCGTCGCCGACTGTGAAATGAGCGGCCTCGACCCGGGAAAACACCAGCTACTCAGCATCGGCTGGATCACGATTGAAAACGCTCGCATCGTCTATTCGACAGGAAAACACATGCTAATGCATGCCGATCGTGGAGCCGGCGATAGCACCATGATTCATGGCCTTAGCGATAGCAATATTGCGGGCGCCGCCAGCACTGCCAGAGTACTCAGTCTGTTCAGCCAGCAAATCAACGATGCCATTCTGGTATTCCACCACGCAGGGCTCGATCTCGCCTTTCTGCAAAAATCCGCAATGGAAGCTTTCCAGTGCCCGTTGCTGTTTCCCTATGTCGATACCATGGAGATTGAAAAGCGGCGCTTACGCCTGCAGGGTAAAACGGCCAGCCTGCGGCTGGGCCTCTGCAGGGACCGGTACAACCTGCCCGTCACCCAGCAACACAATGCATTGTCCGATGCGATTGCGACCGCCGAACTGTTCCTGGCGCAAGCCAGCTACCTGAAACACAAATCCAATCTACGGGTTGGTGATTTGGGGATTCGAGTGTGACCAACGTCGTTAGAAATCACAGCTAGACGCCATATCTCACCGATTTTTGGGATTATCGCCGAGAGATTGTGCGGTGTACGGGATTTTCCGACCAAGGGGATAACCGTCGCTATAGCCGCAGGAGAAAAATTCCGTACAGCGTGCAAGATCCGGCGAGAAACCAAATAGGCAATTCGCACTGTACTGACAAGGCTTCTGGGCACTTCTGGGCATTGGATCGCCGAATCGGTGAGATATGGCGGCTAGCTGGCTAACCACACCTTGCTTTGATCAACATGGGATTCCTGGCGTTCCAGCATGCGATACGCCTTCTGGGCGGGGATCGGGCGACTGAACAGGTAACCCTGCATTTCGTCGCATTGGAGGTTGCGCAGAGCCTTGAACTGGCCCTCCGTTTCCACGCCCTCGGCGACGGTGGTCAATCCCAACTGCTTCGCCATGCCGATGACGGACGAGACAATACTGGCGTCACTTTCGCTAGAGTCAATATTCATCACGAACGAGCGGTCTATCTTCAGGACATCGACCGGGAATTTCTGGATATGCTGCAACGATGAGTACCCCGTACCAAAATCATCGATGGCTATCCGCATTCCGTGGTCATGCAGCTGATGAATGACGCTGCTCGCCCGCTCCATATTCTCCATGATAGTCGTTTCGGTAATCTCCAGCAGGAGATTCTGCGGGGGTACATCATTTTCGCTCAGGTAATCCAGAATCTTGGCCACAATATCACCCTGCTGTAGCTGGAGCGCAGACAGATTGACCGACATCACCAGATCATTGGCAATCTCCTTGCGCCAGGTCGCCAGTTGCCGTATTGCCGTGCGTAGCACCCAGTCGCCAATACGCGAGATGAGGCCACAGCCCTCTGCGATCTCTATGAATCCTGCCGCTGCGAGCACGCCTTTCTCGGGATGATTCCAGCGCAGTAGCGCTTCGAAGTTCTGCATTCTGCCCTGTTTGGTATTCAACAATGGCTGGTAATACAACTCGAATTCATTGTATTCGATCGCGCGCAGCAGTTCGGACTCGGTCTCCAGCTGAGCGGCGAATTGCTCGTTCATTTGTTCGGAATAAAACTGACAATTGTTTCTGCCCGGCGAATCCTCGGCGTGCCGCCGCGCCACATCCGCGTGCTTTAGCAACATTTCAGCGTCCGCTCCATCTGTCGGAAACATGCTCACACCGATGCTATTGCTTATCTGAATATTGTAGCCGCCCACGCAGAGCGGCTGTTTGAAGGCATCAAAAATTCGGTTTACGACCCGGGTGCTGGCGTTGCCGTCTTTCAAATCGGGAACCAGCAGATAAAAATCATCGCTGTTGTGGCGGGACAAAACCGTATCCTGGACTTCGTGAGCAGGAGCAGGCGATATTGTATCCGACTCACGCAGGACGTTGCTCAGCTTGCGCGAGATTTCGACAATTAACTTGTCAGCCGCATCAAAACCGAGCATGTCGTGGATACGCTTGAAGGTGGTCGCCGAAATAGACAGCACCGCAACGTTTTCACTCGCGCGTTTCGCTCGCGCGATCGCGCTGTGCAGTCGGTCATAGAAAAGAACCCGGCTGGGTAAACCGGTGACCGGGTCATAGTTCAGGCGGCGCTCCAGCGTTTTCATTTGCTCGTCACTGAGTGCCTCAAGTTCCCTGATCCTGCCGTGGAGTATACCCACCACCGTACTCGAACCAGCCGTCGACCCGTTGGATACCGTGGCATCCGGGACCGGTTCACCAGCGACCGGCTCGCCGCTACTCCCGCCCCCTGCGTCGGGGGCTTCGGGGTCCGCTGCAGCGGCGTTATCATCCCGGCTTATTGGCACCACATTGCTGTCGTTAGCGCCGGCTTCCGCCTGGGACGCATGCGCAGAATCCAGCCAGTCGCTCCAGAGGGTGACGCGATTCCGTCCGCTATTCTTGGCGAAATAGAGCGCCTTGTCGGACTGGTTGATCAGCTCGCCCGAATTCTCCGCGCCATCCCGTATGGATGATACGCCCAGGCTTGCGGTAACCCGCTTGCCCCCGGTGAGACGATACTCTGACGCGTCAATTATGCTGATGCGAATGCGCTCGGCAATTTCCATGGTAGTCGCCTGATCGATGCCCGGCAGCACGAGGCAGAACTCCTCTCCACCATAACGCCCTACCATGTCATCATCACGCAAATTTTCACGCAATACATCTGCAACCAGCTTGATAACCTTGTCGCCGGTCTGGTGACCAAACGTATCATTGATCACCTTGAAATGATCGATATCGATCATTATGCAGTTCAGCTCCAGGTCATTCTCCCGGGAGGTAGCGAACAGATCGTTGAACCGCGCATGCAACGCCCTGCGATTGTAACAGCCCGTCAGGGAATCGTGTGCGGCCAGTAATTTCAGCTTGTCGTTTTGCCGGGAGATTTCATTCTGCGACTCCTCCAGCTTATCAAGCATCCCCTGTAGCTCGGCATTCTTGATTTCCAGTTGGGTGACATCATCAAAGGTCGTCAACACCCCCTTGCTACGGCCCCCATCGTCAAGTATCGGGGAGCAATTGACCATGAAGGTATTCCTGCGCTCGCCGCTACCGGTCAGGCGCAACCTCACCCCGGTTTGCGGCTCACCGTCGGCCAGCACTTTGGTCCAGGGATAGCGCCAGTCGTCGTCCAATTGCTCCAGGGAGGCCAAAT
>CAMYKE010000447.1 GCA_947258895.1 uncultured Pseudomonadales bacterium
CTCAAATTTCTCCATGATCAAGCACATATCTGCAATTTTCAAAAATTGCATATTTCATCTGGATATCCAAAAGAAATCCAGCCCATCCAAATTTAATCTTCAGGCACGAAGTCTAATAAAAATAAAGGCTGAAAAAAGTGTATATTCGCTATGGTTCGAGTAGGCAGGAGCCTCCCGAGGCTGCAGGAAAATGTTTGTTTTCTCTGTTTCCCGCCTGCTTTCGCGGCGGTGCCACAAGATCTTTTCCATACCTCAGTTGCTCTCCTGCCCCTCACAGAACCGGACAAGCAGCTTTCCCACATCCGGCTCCTCAGTTTGCCATTCGGTGTGCCTCCGCTCTACGACACGGGCCCAGGTCTTTGCGGATTCTCGCTTTTGGCCATTTTACCCAGATCAGCGCCTGATTAAAGTCGGCCCAGGTGTACGCCCTGCGTTGGCTCTTGCGGTTGAGCCATTTAAACAAGATCTGTGTTGTGCGATGGACATAGTAGCTGCACCTCTGCGAGTTGTCCGTTATGGCGTAGTAGTTCAGATGCCCGATTATTCGTCGTCGGGCTGCCCGCAGCATTTCACCTTTGCGCATTACGCAGCGTGCCTTCTTCGCCCAGTCCGTGAACTCCCGCAGACTGCTCCCCAGCTTCTTGCGGCTGGTGCGGCGTTTAACCTTGAAATACCCTCGTCGGGTCTTGCCACAATAATGGGTAAAACCTAGAAAAGTGAACTCCGCAGGTTTGGCGCCACGCTTTGTAGCTCTCTTACGGGCAAAACGACCAAACTCAATGCTGCGCGTCTTCTCACCGGCTACCTGCAGACTAAAGCCTTCCAGCCGGTCTTCCAGTCGCTGGCGGAATCCCCGTGCATCCTCCTGGCTTTCAAAACAGGCCAGAAAATCATCGGCAAAACGAAAATAATACGCTTCACCCCTGGCCTGTGGCTTCACCCGATGCCTGAACCACAGATCCAATACGTAATGCAAGTAGACGTTTGACAGCAGCGGCGACAGAATCGATCCTTGCGGCGTACCCAGCTCGCTGGCTTTCACCAGCCCATCTTCCATGATGCCGCTTTTGAGCATCCGGATTATCAAGCGAATCACCCGCTCGTCTCCGATGCGATGCCGCAAAAACTTAACCAGCCACTGATGGTTGACTTGATCAAAGAAACTTTTGATGTCGGCCTCCGCCACATAGCTGATCCGTTTCTGCTGGATCGTACGCCCCAGCTCATCAAGGCATTGGTGTTGGCTACGCCCGGGTCGATACCCGTAGCTGCTGTCTTCAAATACCGATTCGTAAATCGGCTCCAACGTCCGCTTCACCGAAGCCTCCACAATTTTATCTTCAAAATTGCTGACCCCCAGCGGACGGCCTTTGGCACTGCCCGCTTTGGGGATGTAGCTCCGGCGCTTGGCACCCGGACGGTAACTCATTCGCCCGAGTCGCTCCGACAGATCCTTAAGATTGCTCTCCAGATCCTTGCCGTATTGCTGCTTGGTTACGCCATCCACTCCGGTCGCCTTGCCGGCTTCCAGACTGTCGTAGCAGGCTCGCAAATTATCCACATCCATGATGTGGTGATACAGACTGGTAAATACCAAGTCCGGCTCCTTGCGCGCCCTTTCACCTATCCACCTCAGGTTTGTTGCCACCGATTAATCACCCTTTGCATGATGTCCGTGTTTCTCCTTTAGTGGGCGACTCACCGTGGGAACCTTCGCTCAGCGGGGATTAGCCGCTTCTTCGCTAGGCCATTGCGGCACTCCGGTTCCCATCACTTGCGACGCGGCCATCCCTCAGCCTCTTTTTACATTGGCCGTGGTACTCGGGTACTGCCATTGCGGTTGATTCCCCAAGGGCACCTTGATCGTCGCCCGCCTGGTTAACTACCGGTCGTTGTGTGGCTCGATGCTGTCTTCGACCCCGGGGTGTCGACGCTGCACTCGTCATTAGCGTGCCCGTCGCATGGCCTGCGCCCGATTAGATAGGATCGGCACGGTCCCAAAATTAATTTGTTCTCGGAGCTTTGTGTCAGATTCAGGGCTACACCCTTCACCTCGCCTCACTCGCTTTTCAGTAGTATTGCTTGCGCAATACTGCCTTACACTACCGGGCGGTTGACTAAACCTTACCCGGGCAGGCCTATGATCCTTATGGATCATTCCTGCTCAACCGGCAACCATTGCCAGGTTACCCTAATCTGCAAAATTATAAGCGAGTGAAAATTCGGACGAACGATATGATATCACAACAATTTTTTAGACTTTCAAATCTTAACTATGTTGACAATACCTGTACTTTTGGGAGTCTCGATTTTTTGCATATACTATTTAGAAATCGGTAGTTGAGGCTCAGTTGCGATTAGTTGGAGTTGTAGTTATAAAGAGTTCTTTTATTCAGATAAATAGCACCATATTCAACTCATGGGCTACATATGTGCGGCACAGATATAGGCTAATTTTACTTCGTCCTTTTAGAAATCTCAAGCTTGCCTAAATCAATTCCGATGTTAACGCCCCTGCCGGA
>CAMYKE010000448.1 GCA_947258895.1 uncultured Pseudomonadales bacterium
GCAATAGCTGAGCCTGATACTTCTCGACTGCGAGGCACACATCCCCAGCCGAGCGGCTACCTGCTTTCCGGAGACGGCCGGCCGGTGGTTAATGGCCAGATCCGGGCGCTTACGTCAGGGGCAACCGCCTATTCGGCCCTTGATGGGTATTTCGAACTGCTGCCCGAGGCCTCCGATACACTGCTGGAGATTTCAGCGGACGGCTATAGATCCCGTCAGCTTCCCACGCGGGAGATGAAATCCAGCCCGGTGGTCCTGCTGCCAGAGGAGTGGATAGAGACCATCATCGTGACCGGCAGCCGCTACCACATTCCCCAGTACAGCGGCCTGCTCTCTTCGACCTACCTGTCAGCGGAGGAAATGAATCTTGCGCCCGCGCTCGGCGGCGATGCGCTGCGGGTGGTCACCAGGCTACCGGGCGTGTCATCCGTCGGGATCACCGCCAAACCCCTGGTGCGAGGCGGTCTGGCGGACGAAGTGCTGATTCTCATGGACGGCGTGGAACTGCTGGATCCATTTCACCTCGCGGACTTCTACAGCGTATTCAGCACTATCGATGACCGCACCATCGACTCGATCGACTTCTACACCGGCGGCTTTCCGGCCCGTTATGGTAATCGCATGAGCGGCGTGATGGATATCACCTCGACAATGCCGATCTCCGAGCCGGGAACCGAACTGGGCATTTCCCTGTTTTCGACGTTCCTGAACAACCGCGGGCGAAGCAGCGGCAAGCTTCCCCTGAACTGGATCGTCTCCGCGCGGCGCGGCAACCTTTCCGAGATTTCCAGGCTCGCCGACTCCGGCTGGGGAGAACCGAGCTACGCCGACGCGTTTGCGCAAGTGGCGCTCGACCTCAACGATTCCACCAACCTGCAGTTCGGGGCAGTAGTCGTACGTGACGATGTAGTGCTGACCGATGACGAGGAAAGTGCCGGCTCGGAGGTCAACACCCGACACCTGTGGAGCCGCCTGAACCATCGCATTGGAGAAGGCTTCTATACCACGCTGGTGATGTCGTACCTGCGCAGCAATCGCCAGCAGTTCCAGGCGATTGCTGAGGAAACTGCAGACCCGGAAGGAGAAGTGCCGGATGTACCCGGTTTTCTTGATTTCGACCAGTCGCTCGAGCGGTTCACGCTGCGCAACGATTATTCTCTCGCTTTTACCGATCGGCACCAGCTGGAGTTCGGCATGCAAGCGGAATATGGTGACAGCGACTACACCTATCGCAGCAGCATCGATCGCGGCGTAATCGCCGAGGTGCTCGGCCTGGATCCCATCGTAAATGGCGCCAGCAAAGTCTCTACGAAGGGCTGGTCGGGTGGTGCCTACGCCGCACTGCAGTTGCAATTGACACCGCAACTGGCGCTGCAACCCGGACTGCGCTGGGATTTCCAGGAGTACTACCTGGGAGAATCAAGTGCGCACTTCTCGCCGCGTCTGGGGCTAAGCTACCAGCCACACAAGCAGCTGCGCCTCCATGCCAGCCTGGGTCGCTTCTACCAGCCGGAGGGTCAGTATGAATTGCAGGTGCGCGACGGACTCAACAGCTTCTCGCAACCGCAGAAATCCGACCAGGCTATTATCGGCGCGCAATGGGAACGGGATAAGCTACGGCTCAAGGGAGAGCTTTACTATAAACGCTATGACCAGCTCAAACCGCGCTTCGAAAACCTGTTCAATACCTTCGTATTGCTGCCCCACATGCTTCCGGACAGGGTCCCCATCGAACCTGACAAGGCGGTAGTAAAAGGCTTTGAACTGGAAGCCACCTATGCCCTGCATGAACACCTGTCGGGACAGGTGCGCTACAGCGCGATGGACGCGGCCGACCGCATCAACGGCAAATGGGTCGCCCGGCGCTGGTCCCCGCGCCATACGCTGCACACGGGACTCACCTGGCAGCGCGGCAGCATAAACCTGGCGGCGGGATTAACCTGGCACAGCGGCTGGCGCAGTGCCAAACTGCCGGCGTCGGTTGCAACCGGGACCGTCTTGCCGATTGAAGACGTCATTAACAACAGCCAATTGCGCGACTTCCTGTCGCTGGATGTCAGCATGAGCAAGACCTGGCAGGCGGGCAGGACGGAAATCACCCTGCACGGGGACATCACCAATGTGCTCAATCGCAACAACGTGGCCGGAGTGGAATACGATATCGAACAGACCAGCGACAGGATATTCTTTACCGAAGGCAATACCACCCTGCTGCCGCTAGTGCCCTCGATCGGGGTGATCATTTCGTTTTAGCCGGCTCGGCTGCGAATGCCGCATCAATTTCGAGTGCAATCCTTCAAATCAGGACTTTTTTCACGCGGCCCAAAAGAGACTTTCCTGCTTCCAATGTCTTTTGGTTACACTGCACAGGCTTACCGGTCGGTTATTCTGCGACACGCGGCAATTTTTTCCGGATGTATCACCAAACCAGCGCGATGGCTTAATAAAAATGGCCCTGGAAGAACTGCTTAACCACGAGACCATCAAGGCAAAGGCAAAGGTGGTGCAAATCGGGGACCGGC
>CAMYKE010000449.1 GCA_947258895.1 uncultured Pseudomonadales bacterium
CGCGCCGCCGGATCATTGACGTCCGGAGAGATCGACGCCGTGCGGGGCGTAGGCCCCAATACGCCGGCGACAAACCGGGGTTTATCCGGATCGGCCGTGGTTGCGGCATCGGCGGCTTCCCGCGCCAGCGAAGCCCCCACCCGATTCAACTCCCCGGCGATGCTGCCAAGTTCGTAATCCTGCTGTGCCACATAGTTGGCATTGAAGGTGTTGGATTCGATGATGTCCGCACCCGCATCGAGGTAGGCGCAGTGGATTTTATGAATGATATCGGGTCGCGAGAGACTCAGTAAATCGTTGTTGCCCTTCAGGTCGCGCGGGTAATCGCTGAATTGCTCGCCGCGGTAATCCGCTTCACCCAGGCCTTCTTCCTGGATCATCGTACCCATCGCACCGTCGATGATGAGGATGCGTTCGCGCAGTGCCTGCTTGAGCTGTTGTATGCGTTGGGTTCTGGCGTTCATGGGTTGCTGCAGCTGATCTATTTGGTTGCATGTCTAACGCAGGATGGCTTTCGACGGGGCGATACGCTCAATCCTGCCGCATTGACCCTGCGATACCGTGCAGGGAAAACCCGCCATTTTAGCAGAAAGGGATATATCGTCATGCATTTGTTTATGTAAATATCAAGTAAATAGTATTTTTGGTTATATCTGTATTGCTTTAAGTTTCGCGCAGGTCCATTTATTCGCGTGGGGGCATCGCGTACAATGATTGTATAGATTGATTCTGTAACATTTCCTGGATTACTTGAATGAGCAAACCCATTGAAATTACTGCCCGGGCACAGTCCTACCTGGCGGATCTGCTGGCCAAACAGGACGTCGCTAATATTGGGGTGCGGGTATTCGTACAGCAGCCCGGTACGCCCTATGCCGAAACTTGCCTGGCGTATTGCCGCCCCGGTGAGGAGCAGCAGGCCGACGTGCTCGTGGAGGGCATGCCGTTTCCAGCATACCTGGACCCGGCCAGTATACCGTTTCTCGATGACGCGGTGATTGATTTTGCCGAGGACAAAATGGGCGGTCAATTGACCATCAAGGCGCCCAACTCCAAGTTGCCGAAGGTCCATGAGGACAGCCCGCTGGATGAGAAAATCAACTACTACCTGTGGACCGAAGTGAATCCCATGCTGGCATCGCATGGCGGCGAAGTGAGCCTGGTGGAAATTGTCGAGGAAAATGTCGCAATCCTTAAGTTTGGGGGTGGCTGCCAGGGATGTGCCGCAGTTGATGTGACCCTCAAGGAGGGCGTACAGAAAACCCTGCTGGAGAGAATCCCGGAACTGGGCGGCATCCGGGATATGACCGATCATACGGATAAATCCCAGGCCTATTATTAAGGCGGGGGGTACCCCTGTAGATTGGGTGCCAGCTCGGCCGCCGAACTGGCCTTTGCGGATCCCAAATCAGGGCGGTGAGCCATTCCCAGGTTCGCATTGATTTTCTTTGACATATCGGGGATCGGACCCTATTATTGCGCGCCTATGTCAGCAGCACCTCTACCCAGAACCATCGAGCCGCTGAAACTTGTCGAGCAGCGGGTAACCCTTGGTGGCGTTATTCGGCTCAAGCTACTGGAAAGATTCAACGAGTTGGTCATGCCCGGCGAAGGCTTCGCCAGCGTGGAACTGGCATTTGGCAAGGATGATGAAGGGATTCCGACGGTAACCGGGAATCTCGAGGCGGGGGTGATCATGGAATGCCAGCGCTGCCTGGAGCCCGTGCCAGTGGCACTCCGTTCCGAGCTCAGGCTTGGCATTGTCAGGAGCGACTCCATGGCGGCGGCACTGCCGCGATACTATGATCCCCTGCTGCTGGAGGATTTTGAACTGGATCTTTGGGGCCTGGTTGAAGAAGAACTCATTCTTAGCCTGCCTCTTATCGCCAGTCATGAGAATGGTTTGTGCAGAATTGCTGCGCAATACCGACCAGACCCGGACGCCGACAGGAATAATCCTTTTGCAGCGCTGGAAAAATTGAAAGATAGTAATTTGTGAACCGGAGTTAACGAAATGGCTGTTCAGAAGAACAAAAAGACACGCTCACGGCGTGGTATGCGTCGCTCGCACGACGGGTTAAAGAGTGCGGCATTGTCTACCGATATGACGACGGGTGAGGTACATCGCCGGCACAATGTGACGCCGGATGGCTTTTACCGCGGCCGCAAAGTAGTCGAAACCAGCGACGAAGACTAGTACTCCTACTAAGGGGTAATCCCTTAAGGGTTAATCCCTTGCCAGGCATTACGATTGCATCTGCGGGTCATTCTGGTAGGTGACCGGCAGCAGATAGAACAAGCGCTCCCTGCTACCCTAGCGAGCCTTGCGCCGCGCTTTGAAATTCTTCACAGCGACAAAACCATCTCCATGAAGGACTCGCCCTCGGCGGCATTGCGGAACCGGCGCGGAGCCTCCATGGCGCTTGCGATCGAGGCCGTCAAGGCGGGCCAGGCGCAAGCCTGCCTGAGTGCAGGAAACAGCGGCGCCCTCATGTTGCTCGGCAGGGCCCTTCTTGGTATGCAGGAAGGCGTAAATCGACCGGCATTTATGGCTGAAATACCCACGATCAGTGGTCATTGCCACGTCCTGGACCTTGGCGCCAACGTGAATTGCGATGCCGAGGACCTGTACCAGTTTGCCGTGATGGGGGCGCTCGTGGCGCAGGCCGTCGATAGCAATCCGCGACCCCGCGTGGGCCTGCTCAACGTGGGGCAGGAAGAAGTAAAAGGCAACGAGGAAGTAAAACTGGCGGCGCATTTGCTGGCCGGGCAAGATGCGGTAAATTACATCGGATTCGTTGAAGGCGATCATATTTTTTCCGATGAAGCGGACGTGATCGTGTGTGACGGGTTTGTCGGGAATGTAGCATTGAAAACCAGCGAAGGACTGGCGCGTATGATCAACCGCCTGCTGCGCCAGGTGTTCACTCAGGGAATACTTTCCCGCATGGTGGGCGTGCTGGCGGCACCGATTCTTGCAAAAGTGGTTACCCAACTGGATCCAAAAAGGCATAATGGAGCCAGTGTGCTGGGGCTGAAGGGGATCGTTGTAAAGAGCCACGGCAATGCGGACCAGGCGAGTTTCAAGCAGGCGATCAAGCGCGCGGTGCTGGAAACGGAAAAAAATGTACCGGCACTGATCGGCAATAATATTGGCAAGCTACAGATAATTAGAGAATAATAAATTCCGCAGTAATAATAATGAATTTCTGAGTAGCACCCTGGCGGTTCGGGTCACGCAAAGTCGCAATGGTGTCGGTTGGAAGTTCCATAACAATGGGGGTGATCAACGATGAGTAAATCCTTGGCATTCGTATTTCCGGGACAGGGCTCCCAATCCGTCGGCATGCTGGCCGACATCGCCGGCGAGCATGCGCTGGTGGCGGAAACCTTCGCCGAGGCCTCCAGCGTCCTGGGCATCGATTTGGGAGAGCTGGCAAACGCCGGTCCCGAACAGGAACTGAATCGCACGGATATCACCCAGCCGGCGCTGCTCACCGCCAGTGTTGCGTTGTGGCGTGTCTGGCAGGATGCTGGCGGGGCACAGCCCGACTGGATGGCGGGACACAGCCTGGGCGAGTACAGCGCACTGGTTTGCGCGGGGTCATTGAAGTTCACCGACGCGGTTCGGCTGGTGAACCTGCGCGGACAGTTTATGCAACAGGCAGTGCCGGCAGGAGAGGGCGCAATGGCGGCGATCCTGGGCCTGGATGATGCGGTAATCGAGGACGCCTGCGCGGCCGTCGCCCAGGGTGATGTGGTGTCTGCGGTAAACTACAACTCACCTGGTCAGGTGGTGATTGCAGGACAGGCCGCCGCAGTCGATCGGGCCATTGCCGCCTGCACGGAAGCGGGTGCAAAACGGGCCATGCGGCTGGCGGTAAGCGTGCCTTCACATTGTGCCCTGATGCGTCCCGCCGCGGAGCGATTAGCAACTGAACTGGAGCAAATCGAGGTGTCCATGCCGGGCGTGCCGGTCGTGCAGAATGTCAGCGCCGGTGTTCCTGCTTCGGTAGAGGAATTACGCCGCAACCTGGTCGAGCAGTTATATCGGCCGGTGCTGTGGGTAGATTGTGTGCATGTTATGATGGCGCAGGGCGTTTCCCGGGCGATTGAATGCGGTCCCGGCAAAGTGCTGAGTGGCTTGAACAAGCGTATTAACCGGGATCTCGAAACGGGCTCACTTGGCGATGCTGCCGGCTTGGCAGCTGCGCTCGCGTAGGAACCAGGAATAAAGGGGGAATGACAGATGAGTACAGAAGGTAAAGTCGCGCTGGTAACCGGCGCCACCCGGGGCATCGGCAAGGCAATCGCACTGGCACTGGCAGACGCCGGTTGCACGGTGGTTGGTACTGCGACCTCGGACAGCGGTGCGCAGCGCATCACCGAAACGCTCAAGGGAGCGGGCAATGCGGGTCAGGGTATGGTGCTGAATGTATCGTCGAGCGAGTCGGTGGAAAGTGTCATCGCGGCTATAACCGAGCAGTACGGTGCGCCGTTGATTTTGGTTAATAATGCAGGAATTACTCGCGATAACATCATGTTACGCATGAAAGACGAAGAGTGGGACGAAGTAATTAATACCAATTTAAGCTCCATTTACCGGGTTGTGAAGGCGGCGCTGAGGCCGATGACCAAGGCCCGTCCGCTGCCAAGGCGGGTATCGAGGGGTTCAGCCGGGCGCTTGCGCGCGAAATTGCTTCACGTGACATTACGGTGAATTCGGTAGCGCCCGGGTTTATCGATACGGATATGACCAAGGAACTTCCGGAGGCCCAGCGCGATCTGCTGACGAAGCAGATTCCGGCCAATCGACTGGGCACCCCGGGGGATATCGCGGCGGTGGTGGCATTCCTGGTAAGTGAACCTGCGGGCTATATTACGGGCGAAACGATCCATGTTAACGGCGGGATGTATATGTAACTATCGGCCAATATAGGAAGTGATCAAGCCCGGAAATTATCGAATAAGAATCGTTTTTTTTATCGCTAATCTGTATTGTATTAGCTGGATACTTTGATAATATGCAAACTCGTTTAGAAAAATAGAATATAACTACAACTACTTTGAAGATATGGTTTTTTAGCAATAGATCTTCACTGACAGCCGAATGGCTGTATGCATTTTTTAATCCATAGGAGTGATCAAGGTTATGAGTACCGTTGAAGAACGTGTCAGAAAGATTGTGTGCGAGCAGCTTGGAGTCAAAGAAGATGAAGTAACCAATGAATCATCTTTTGTGGAAGACTTGGGGGCAGATTCGCTTGATACAGTGGAACTGGTAATGGCCCTTGAAGAGGAATTCGAGACTGAAATTCCGGACGAGGAAGCAGAAAAAATAACAACCGTTCAGTTGGCCATTGATTACATCAACGGACATCTGTAAGAGTCTTTATGAAAATAAAAAGGCCACGCTTCCCTCCGGAGGTGTGGCCTTTATTTTTATGAATACCAGTTTTATTAGTCTGCAGCAAGAGTTCGCTAAAACCGAGAGTTAGAGGGTCGTCATGTCGCGCAGAAGAGTGGTTGTTACAGGTATGGGCACCTTGAATCCGGTCGGCTTAAATGTAGCCGATTCCTGGAAAAATATTGTCGCCGGGAAGAGCGGTATCGGGACTCTTGACAGTTTTGATACGTCTGCCTACAGCACCCGCTTTGGCGGCGCGATAAAGGGTCTGGATATCGAGCAATATCTGTCCGCCAAAGAAGCTCGCAAGATGGATCTCTTCATTCAGTACGGCATGATCGCTTCGATGCAGGCGATTGAGGATTCGGGCCTGAAATGCACGCCGGAGAACGCACGGCGTATCGGTGTGGCGGTCGGGTCCGGGATCGGTGGTCTGACGATGATCGAGAAGAACTACGATGCGATCCGTGACCAGGGACCGCGCAAGGTGTCTCCCTTTTTTGTGCCGGGAAGTATTATCAATATGATCTCCGGTAACCTGTCGATCAAATACGGATATCAGGGCCCCAACATTGCAATCGTTACGGCCTGCACTACAGGCACTCACAATATCGGCTTTTCAGCCCGCATGATCCAGTACGGCGAAGCCGATGTGATGATTGCCGGTGGTGCGGAGATGGCCAGCACCCAACTGGGCCTCGGCGGATTTGCCGCAGCACGCGCATTATCTACCCGCAATGACGATCCGCAGGCGGCGAGTCGTCCGTGGGATCGGGACCGCGACGGATTTGTGCTCAGTGATGGTGCCGCCACGATGGTGCTCGAAGAATACGAACACGCGAAGAAACGCGGCGCGAAGATCTATGCGGAAATCACCGGCTTCGGCATGAGCGGCGATGCCTACCATATGACGTCTCCCACGGAAGATGGCAGCGGCGCGGCGGCCTCCATGCGCAATGCCATCGAGGATGCGCAACTTAATCCCGACCAGATCGACTATATAAACGCCCATGGTACGTCGACGCTCGCGGGTGACGTCGCGGAAACATTGGCCGTGAAACTGGTGCTGGGCGATTCGGCCAAAACTGTGGCCGTCAGTTCCACCAAGTCGATGATTGGCCATTTATTGGGTGCGGCGGGTGCGGTAGAAGCGATCTTTAGCGTTCTGGCAATTCAGGACAATGTCGCGCCGCCCACCATCAACCTCGATAATCCGGGCGAAGGCTGCGACCTCAACTATGTTCCCCATACCGCGCAGGAACGCAAGATCGATACAGTGGTAACCAATTCGTTCGGCTTCGGTGGTACCAACGGCACGCTGGTATTC
>CAMYKE010000450.1 GCA_947258895.1 uncultured Pseudomonadales bacterium
GCGAGCAGAGCCTTCAGCTGCGGTGCCAATTGCCGAACAGTAGCTGTCCAGCGGGCCGCCGTCGGCCGCAAAATCGGCCGCCAAATCCGCAACGGCTCGATAGTTCGGAATGATGATGTTGTCCGCGTAATTAACGAACATGCCGATAAAATCAAAGTTATCCGCAGATACCGAGTCTTCGTTTTCCGGGCCGACTTCGTCGCTTACGCAGCCGGCCAGGATAACTGCCAGGATGCCGACAATAATTGGGGTAGTGCGATCGAAAATCTTCATGTTTAGTGCCGTGCTTGAGACGGGGAAAGGCGCTGCTGCGCCTTCCCCATGGTTACTGTTAGCGTCGTGAGGTTACCAGTTGGCGACGTTCTCCGCGTCGAAGGCATAGGCCGCCTCGAGGATATCCCGGGCCGCCATCAAATCAGCCAGGTAGCCTGACCTGGCGCTCGCGGCGTCCGTCCCCGCCAAAGTACCGTTCTGGGTGCCGTCTGCCAGCACCGGTGCCGTACCCATCAGGTCCAACACCATTTGCAGGTCAGCAATGGAAACGCTAACGGCCTGGGAGGTGCCAGCTACGACTACTTCGCCGGTGCGGAAGGGAGAGCGGGGGTTGAATTGGAGACCCAGGGCAAAGCCTTTCATTTCGCCCCAGTGCTTGGCCAGGTTCAGGAAGTTATCCAAATTGACAAACTCATCGCCAATAAAGTCGTTCATATCTGACGTAACTGCGTTGATATAGTGGATAACGGTAGCGGCGATACATTTTTCCCAGGTTTGTACCGCGATGGTGATTTGCGCTTGCAACGCCTCATCTGCTTCCGCGCTCAGCGTGCCGGGTGCAGTGCCGGTGGCCGGATCCGCAGCATTTTGCAGGATTTCCCGACCCAGCAGGAACGCATCAAAGACTTCTCTGGTGAAATCGGTTGGATTGGTGTTGCCCGCCGAGCCCTGATCGCGTTTGGGGCAGTTGGTGGAGCTGCCAAAGTTGAACTCGCTGCGCACATCGATGGCGCTGTCCACAACCACGGAGTCCGATGCCGGAAACTCGTAGCCATTGCGGATTTGGGCGTCCGTCAAATCATTGTAATTACGTGCTGCACCAAAGTAGCCAAAGGCTTCGTCGAAATCGTGGGCGCCTTCGGTGTCGGGTCCGTTTCCGCTGTCGCGCAGACTAAGGTTGGAGCTCGAACCGAAATCGACGCTCAGATAATCTCCGGTACCCTGGGAAAAGGTCACTGCGCCGAGCAGCAGCTTCTGAACCAGCTGGCGCAGGTCCAGGCCTTCCTCGGTAACGGTCGCGACACCAATGTTAACGGTTCCGCCCACAACGTCGAACGTATCGGTCTCGTCTGCGGCTGCTTCACCCAGCAAACGGAAGAATTCCTCAACGAGAGCCTGTGCATTTGCACCGTCCGTTGCTTCAAATCCTTCCCAGCCAAAGAACTCGTTATCGAATGCTACGCAATTCGCGCAGCTGCTGTCGTTGCCACCGGTTTTACTGGCCAGGGTGTCGCCTCCCGAAACTGCCCCCGGAGCGATTACGGGTGCGGGTGCATCGGTGTCGTTGCCGATGATGTTTTCGCCGCCCGCCAGGTCAAACAGGGGGGTGTAGGCTGGATCACGCGTGGCCGCATCCAGGCTGAAGTAGAATTGCAGGTCTGCGACGACATCTGCCGGGATGTTGGCGGCGTCGCGAGTCAGAGCGTTCATCGCGTCAATCAAATCACTGATCAATATCTGGCGCGCATTCTGGCCGTCATAGAACACGGTGCTAACACCGTCAGGATTTTCGTAACTGTAGGTCGCTGGTAGCGGGTCACATGCATCACCCTGTCCATCTACATCGGCATCGGCCTGATCCGCGTTGGCGTCGTTAACACAATTGTCAGTCGCATCGGCTACCCCATCGCCGTCAGCATCTGCGGGTTGTTGTGCAGGAGCTGGCGCAGAGTTTGAGCTGCTGTTGCAAGCTGCCAGAAACAGCGGGCACAGAAGGGTGGCTACCATCAATAACTTGCGGGTACTCATTACTTGTTCCTTGTCCAGGATATGTCGATCGATCATTTAGCGTGGGTCTGATTCACAACTAGCCCCAACAGATGGGGCGAAAACCCCCGCATTGCATAGAGGCTGCAATTTTTGCATATCAGGTGAATGAAAACAATTATCATTTAGATTCATTCTTTCATTATCTTAAGGCCAACTGTTTGTGATCAGAACTTTTCGAGACCTTTCGACGCGTTGCCTATGGTCGACGGGGATTCACTCATATTCCGTGCGATAAAATCGCCGACTCCGGTTTCACCGGGTTGAATTGCTAGCGACACTCACCTTTCATCGCCGGGCCCATCACCAAATCCCGTATATGAGCCCGGATTTTTCAACGTTTGCCTAAATACAAAGAGGCGGTTATTCTTCCCATATCCTCGGTAAGGCGTACGCACCTAATCAAGGCATCGCTTGCCATTTTTGAGGTTTAGGCGCAAAGTAAAACGAAAATAATTACGCGATAAGAACAATATTTGCTTGTCGATGCAACCAACAGGCACTCAACCAAGGAGGAATACCATGATCAAGCAAATCACGTTGTTAGCCGTGGTTACCACACTATGCATCCAATCCGCGTTCGCCGGCACCGCCGAGGCGAAAAAATGGATCGATGACGAATTCCAGCCTTCGGTACTATCGAAATCCGAGCAAATGAAGGAAATGGAATGGTTCATCAACGCGGCGAAACCGTTCAAGGGCATGGAAATCAATGTCCTGTCGGAAACCATCCCGACCCATGAATACGAATCCAAGACGCTGACAAAAGCCTTCGAGGAAATTACCGGTATCAAGGTCAACCACCAGCTGCTCGGCGAGGGCGAGGTCGTGCAGGCGGTACAGACCCAGATGCAGACCAAGCGTAATCTCTACGACGCCTACATCAACGATTCGGACCTGATCGGCACCCACTCGCGCCTGCAGCTCGCGATCAACCTGTCGGACTGGATGGCCGGCGAGGGCAAGGCCGTCACCAACCCGATGCTCGACGTAGACGACTTCATCGGCAAGTCGTTCACCACCGGCCCCGATGGCAAGCTTTACCAACTGCCGGACCAGCAGTTCGCCAACCTGTACTGGTTCCGCAAGGACTGGTTCGACCGCCCGGACCTGCAAAAGAAATTCAAGAAGAAGTATGGTTACGACCTCGGCGTACCGGTCAACTGGTCGGCTTACGAGGACATCGCCGAATTCTTTTCCGTGCACGTCAAGGAAATCGATGGCGTCCGCGTTTACGGCCACATGGACTATGGCAAGCGCGCTCCCGACCTCGGCTGGCGAATGACAGA
>CAMYKE010000451.1 GCA_947258895.1 uncultured Pseudomonadales bacterium
TCGATCGCCCAGCGGCTGACGTAGTCAGGCAGCTCTGCGTCGGGACGACCGAGCGGCGTGCCCAGCTCGAAAATCATGGGCAGTATCACGTTTCCAGCGTTGGCGATACTGGTGGCGAGCCGCGTGTCCGCGTCGAGTTCCTGCTCGGCCGTTGCAAGCTTCTGATCGAGCGTCTGCAGGTCGCTTGCGACCGTGCCCGACAGCGCCGAAGCCTGGCTGCCAAGTGAGGAGCTGTTGATAAACGAACGGGCATCGCGAATGTAGTTCAGCCCTTCATCGCGCTGCGGCTCGAAGAAAAACACGGTGCTGGCCACAACCTTGGCCCCGCCATCAGTGAGCCGGTTGATGAAATCAGCGTGGATGCTCCGGGACCATGGCCAGCGGCCAAACATGGGCGCCATATTTTCAATGCTCTTGTCGTCGATGGCGATGATCGCTATGCGTTCGCTGGGCAGCGCCCTGGATAAGCGCACGCCCAGGTCATAGATGCTGGTCTCGAAGGCGGAAAACGCGTCTCGGGCGAGCGAAAACGCCAGCGCGAAGAACACCGCGCTGAAGGCCAGTGCTACGAACCAGTCGGAACCCCAGATTTTCTTTCTCGCTGCCGACATTACATAACATCTGGCCAAAATCAGCCGGGAGTATATCCACAGCCCTTAGCTATTTCAGCTACTTACTTCTCATTTTCGAGTTATTTTCTCGGTTCGGTAACCGGAATGCAGTGCTAACATCCTCGGACCCCGAGCTGGCAGGCAGGTCGATGGCGAGAGCAAAGACGGTATATGGCTGTGAGCGCTGCGGCGCGCAGGTTCCGAAATGGCAGGGGCAGTGCCCCGAGTGCGAGGCCTGGAACTCCCTGGTCGAACAGGCAGCAATCCCGCCGGGCCGTGTCAAGGCGGGCGCCAGCCCCGGCGTTTCGCGCCTGGCGGATGCCGGGGAGACCGGGGAGATCCGCAGCAGCACCGGCATGCAGGAACTCGACCGAGTGCTGGGCGGCGGGCTCGTGGCGGGCTCGGTGACACTGATTGGCGGCGACCCCGGGATCGGCAAATCGACTCTGCTCCTGCAGGCCAGCGCGGCGATGAACAGCCATTATGACGTGCTGTATGTGACGGGCGAGGAATCGTTACGCCAGGTAGGGCTGCGGGCCAGCCGCCTGGAACTTGCCGCGGACAATCTTAGCCTGTTGCCCGAGACCTGCGTCGAGAGGCTTATCGCCACCGCCGCCCGCGCTCAGCCAGGTGCCATCGTCGTTGATTCCATCCAGACCATGTGGTCCGAGGCATTGCAGTCTGCGCCGGGTTCCGTGGCGCAGCTCAGGGAGAGTGCGGCACAGCTGGTCCGCTACGCCAAGGAAAAGGGCTGCGCGGTGTTCCTTGTCGGGCACGTGACCAAGGAGGGCGTCATTGCAGGGCCCCGGGTGCTCGAGCACATGGTGGACACCGTGCTCTATTTCGAGAGCGATGCAGGCAGCCGGTTCCGCGTCATCCGCGCGGTCAAGAATCGCTTCGGCGCCGCCAACGAAATAGGTGTGTTCGCCATGACCGACCGGGGTCTGAAGGAGGTACGGAATCCGTCGGCCATATTTCTTTCCCGGCACGAGAAGCCGGTGGCCGGCAGCGTCGTGATGGTGACCCGGGAAGGGAGCAGGCCCCTGCTGGTAGAGGTTCAGGCGCTCGTTGACGATAGCCTCGGGCAGAACCCGCGGCGCGTGACGGTGGGTCTCGAACAGAACCGGCTTGCGCTGCTGCTGGCAGTCTTGCATCGCCATGGCGGCGTATCTTTAGCGGGCCAGGACGTTTTTGTAAACGTCGTGGGAGGCATTCGCGTCGCCGAGACTGCCGCCGATCTGCCGGCTATGCTGGCCGCGCTGTCCAGTTACCGGGATCAGCCTGTCGATACCGGGACCGTGATATTCGGGGAGGTAGGTCTGGCAGGCGAGATCCGCCCCGTGCCTTTTGGCGAAGAACGCCTGGCCCAGGCCGCGAAACACGGTTTTACGCGCGCCCTGGTGCCCAAGGCGAATGTGCCGCGCAGGAAGATCACCGGCATGCAGGTCGAGGGTCTCAGCAGAGTGTCGGAGGCACTGCAGGCTGCCCTGGGCATCTGAGCCCGAACCCGTTTTCAGCCAGCGCCTGGCCGCGCTTCCCTGAGGGCCTGGACACGGACTGTCTTGACCGTGTTATCACTGATCTTGACGATTTCCATCGACAGGCCGGCGATCTTAAGGCTGGTTCCGGGTTCAGGAATGGTCTCGAGGAATTCGACGATCAGTCCGTTGAGGGTCTTGGGGCCCGTGGTGGGGAGCTTCCATTTCATGAGGCGGTTCAGTGTACGTACGTTCATGTTTCCGTTGATCACGTAACTGCCATCCGAGTCGCGGAAAACATCCCTGTTCGTGGCGTTGGGATCGATCGTCGTGGTGGCAGGAATTCAGATGCTGATTTCGATGATGTTTGGACCGGAGCGTGGGGTGCTGGTCGACCGGTACCGACACGAGCCGCGAGTCGA
>CAMYKE010000452.1 GCA_947258895.1 uncultured Pseudomonadales bacterium
GCCCAATGCTTGTCCATGACGGGTCCTCTCTCAGAAGCTGCGAGGCTGCGCGGCCGGGTCGTCCTCGAGATCGCAGGAATCTCCTTCGCACGAACAGTTGCCGCACCCGCCCCTCACGCCGGGTCGAAACAACCCGAACACGATGAACAGCCCGGCGAGCCCCGCGATCGCGAGAAATGTGGTCATCTCTGTGCCCCCCTACGTGCGCGCACCCCAGGAAGTTGCCCCGTGCTTCTCACGACGTGAACAGTCCGGCGAAGCCCATGAAGGCCAGGGAAAGGCTGCCCGCGATGATCAGCACCAGGCCCATGTTCCGGGCTACGGCCGGTATGCTGGCGGTCTCCACACGGGCTCCTGGGGATACCGAAACCGCCAACGCCGCGGCACTGGCACTGGCGCGCCTGGGTGAAGCGGATGTCGATATTGTTACCCGCCTGCAACAGGTGACCCGGGAAACCCGCCAGCTTAAGGATCACATACGCAGCCGCAGTGCTCAATCCATGTTCTACTCGTCGATGTTACTGTTCGGCGCGCAGTTGATGAAGCAGTTACCGCGGCTGGGCGGGCAGCTGCCGCCCAACTGCAACCTGGTGGTCTCCAATGTGCCTGCCCCGAGTACCAAGGCACTGTACCTTGGCAATGCGCGCATGACCGCGATCTATACTGCACCGATCGTGCCCGCAGGCATTCCGGTAAACGTTACTCTCGCCCCCTATGCCGGCAAGCTGTGTTTTGGTGTGGGCGCAGGCAGCGAGGTAATGGCCGACACGCATCGCTATGCGAGGTTGATTGAGAAGGCCTATACTCAGTTGGTAACTGCCACCAAACTGGAGAAATAGACATGTCACAAGCAAAATCCGATGACTATAGCTATTTTTCCACACCCAGCGGCTGGGACAAGTCTCTGTCGTCCTGAGCCAAGTAATTGCTCTCAATAAATTCTATTGTGCGAAAGTTTAATACCGATTATCGAACAGGAGTGATCCATGACTGCAATACCGCATCGTTATGCCGACGACGTCTACGACGACCTGTGGTTGCCGGAAGAGACGCTCGAGGTTCGCGCCCGAGTTCGTGAATTCTCCGAACAATACATACGTCCAGTAGCACATGAACTCAATAATACACCTGAGTCCCTCGAGGCTTTTCCGCAGAAACTGGTGGCGAAAATGGCTGATGCCGGGCTATTTCGCATTCCATTCCCCGAAGAATACGGTGGCGCCGGACTGCAATATCCAACCCTGGCGACTATGGTGATGCTGGAGGAGATTTCCTACCTGTCCTCGGGTCTTTCGGCTTCCATGATTGATGTGCAATTGATTCTATTCGGGCACACCCTCAAGCATGCCTCAGCCGAGGTCAAAGAAAAACTTTTTCCCGCCATGATGGCGGGTGAACTGGTGGGCTCATTTGCCACCAGCGAGCCGGCGGCGAGCACCGATCTCAGTGTCAGGTCCCTGCAAACCGAGGCAAAACGCGTCGAAGGTGGCTATGAGCTCTCCGGGCACAAGCGCTGGATAACCAACGCTCCGGTGGCCAATTATATGTTCGTACTGAGCAAGCTGGACGAGGGTATGACCATGTTGCTGGTCGACCTGCAGGCAACTGGTGTGCAGGTGGGAGAGCCGGACAAAAAGATGGGCAATCACTGCCAGTTGACCGCCGATGTTGTGTTCGACAAGGTCTTCGTTCCCCAGAGCCACCTGGTCGGCCACGAGGGCCAGGGCCTCAAGGCGGCGCTGACCTCCCTGACCCTGGGGCGGGTCGGCATCGGCGCCTGCGGAGTAGGGATGGCTCAGGCCGCTTTCGATTACGCGGTTGACTACATGAAAGAACGGCATGTGTTCGGCAAACCCCTGGCCAGCATGCAGCACTGGCAGTATCGCTTCGCGGATTACGCCACCCGGCTGGAAAGTGCCCGCAATCTGTACATCAAGGCCGCCCTGGCCGAGGATAAAAAACGCCCCAGCGTACAGCAGCAGTGCTCCATGGCGAAGCTGGTAGGCAGCAGTCTGGCCGGGGATTTGGCCCGCGACGCGATACAGGTTTGCGGCGGCTACGGCTTCATCAAGGAACTGGCATTCACCGGTCAGCAGTACCCGCTCGAAGCCATCTACCGTGATAGCAAGATCGGTGAGATCTACGAGGGCGCCAACGAGGTGCAGCAGCTGATCATTGCTCGGCAGATCTTCGGGCGTTGAACGCTTGAGAACAAGGAAGGAGGTTATGGCTGATACCAATCGCTTTGCTGGCCATCATTTTTAATACAGATTCGCAGGAGTTCGACAATGTCACAAGCCAGGAACGCCGTGGGTGCCCAGCGCCGCTACTGGGGTGTAATTCCTGTCATGCCCGCTCAGCAGCTGATGGAAACCGCAAAGCTGATGGAAGACCTGGGTTATACCGGGGCTTTCAGCTTCCAGGTGTTTGGCCCGCCCTTTATACCCCTGGCGGTCGCGGCGGCTGCCACCACGCGACTCACGGTCGCCAGTGGCATTGCCATTGCCGGTA
>CAMYKE010000453.1 GCA_947258895.1 uncultured Pseudomonadales bacterium
GTGGTCTGATAAATCGCCGGGAAAGGGCACCGATGCGCGTATCGGGTTCTGTTCGTGACAGCCAGCGGTGGAGGAACACGAGCAGGAACACCGCAATCAGCACGAGCAAAATGGTCGCGATTACCTTCCAGATGGGTGTATCGAGCCAGAGGCCCAACAAACTTTCCGGCATAGCCAATACAATCGCAGACGGAATCAAGGGTCCCGTAATCTGGGGCATGGCGTTGTGCCAACTGGTTATCCCGAGGCGTGAAGCTAGCGGCAGATCCTCAACGGTGCGAAAAAAACGCGGGGCGACGACTACGGTGCGGGCATTGAACAGGAACTCGTCCTCACGTGGCCCTTCGTCGATGCGCTTGATCCGGATCGGCGTCCCGGGGACCCGGTACTGGGCAGAACCCTCGTCCGAGAAAGCCTCTGCATTGGGCACATCGTCGAGGTTCGGTATCACCACGCGGCCGAAGATATCGAGGAGATACGCGTTCGTATCATTGCCCAATTCATTACGTGATGACTTCGCCACCTGGCTGAGATCGACAAGAGCCCTGAACTGCGCTAGCAGGAGAGAGATGAGTTCGGCCGTGTCTGCTGTACGTTGTGCACGATATTCGAGCAGCGCCGCCTCCAGGCTATCGCGCAGACGCAAAAACGTTCTTAGCGTGTCGCGCGGACTGTCTGTGCGCACCGGCCGACTCAACTGAACGGTTATTGTCGGCGCGGTTTCCGCATCACCCGACTGGCTCGTGGCTGTTTCCTGAGCCGTCACTGGCGACAGGCCGAAGACAAGCACTGTGATAGCGATTGCCAGGACGTGAAATAGTGATCTGGTAGGTTGCAAGGATTTATCCTCCAAAATACTACGGCATAGTATGACACGGCGCGGTGAAGGGAGTTGATTCAAAATTGTTTTCTTCAACGTCCGGCAGGCAATGTCAGTACTGGAGCCACTCCTCTACCGGTTGGCGCCGCTAGCTGAAACAGTACCTGTATGGCTGCAAAAGTACGTTTACTCTTGATATCCGAATGATCGATATAGAACCAGTCGTTTCGATAACGCACGGCAACATAGGGGTCTTGAGGTCGTTGCTTTTGCGTGTGGACATGCAGGGGGAGCAGCGCCAGGATTTCCTCACGTACCATTGGAGGAAGTGCCACAACCCGACCGTCATCCCGGTCCTGCCTGGGGACATCGATGCCGCGGGAAAGAAAAGACATGACCGACATCAGCGATCGTGACTTAATCGTTATCTCATCCGCTTCTCTTCGCATCAACCGTTCGGTTATAACAAAGTCATCAATGTCTGGGTCAAGGTTCAGTTCATGTCTTAACTCGTCGGAGAGCGCCTGGATATTTGCCGGGAGGCCCCGCTTGAAACGTACTGTTAGAGATGGCTGTCGTTCATCTTCCATCTGCCGCGCCTGATACACCTCCAGCGCCTGGTTATCCAGCAATAAGATAAGTCGTTTAAGCACTCGTTGAAAACGTTTCAGCTTCTCCATTTCACGCTGGAATCGTTGCACTTTATCCATTTGGCCCGGTGATGGCAACTGAGCAAAACTCATATTCTCTACGTCATTAATTCGTTGCAACATAATCTGTAACAGGATGTCCACCTGCCAGTCGGCATCTCCCAGAGTAAAGAGAGCATTGACGGGAATCGGCCTGAACATACGCAGGGCGAACTCCTGCCCGGCCAGCGGTATGTAGGTTATGGTTGGTTGCTGGGAATAAGACAGGTTGGCATCTCCCCTGAAGAGATCTGGCACCGAATCACCCTCTGCCTGGGTAGTCCCTACTCCAATATTGCCCTGGTATGAATAAGAGGTGATTACGGAACTGACCCTGAGAAAATCTGGGATTTCAACATAACGCAAGCGCACCAAATTGAGCAACATCTGTTCATTGCGCGACTGAACAATGGCTGCATTGTAGTTGAATCGATCCTCCGGCAGTTTTTTAGCCCCTATGGATGTGCAGCCTGAAAGCACCAGTAAACCAAGTAACACTATGTTGATATGACGATATTTTGAAATTAACTGCGTAATTGTCATGCCGATACCTGTTTTGGTGAGGTGTTTGCCGTCCTTTTAGCTCAATAAATCAACGGCGGTCGATCGGCCGTCGGAAGCCCCTCGCGAATTCGTTGCGAGAAGTCGGGGGATGCCCCCGCGGCCTTGCCCCTCTCCGTGATATTGCTTTTACGTCGGAGTTCGTCGAAGGGCAGGCTTGTATCGATCGTGCCGCGTTCATAGCCGAGCTCGTCGATGTATCCATTCACGATAATGCGCCAGTCGAAGGTTTTGTCGGGGGCCACTTGTCGCTGGTGCTGGCGGATCACGGTGGTGCAGTTATCGACCAGCGCGTTGTACCAGCTCGGCGCGCTCGCAAGCCGGTTCATCGCCTCCAGGTAGGAGACGAGCATCGCGCGAGCGACAGGAAGCGGCGTCTTCATGCGGTAGAGATAGACGTCTTCGCCACGATGATTCGTGCGCACGCCAATTACGTCCCG
>CAMYKE010000454.1 GCA_947258895.1 uncultured Pseudomonadales bacterium
TCCGGCGACCTTGCGCCGCGACGTCGCAGGCTTTGCACCCGACGGCTGATCACGCCTCCAGTCCAGGAACTGCCGTTTCAGTTTACGCTCGACCTGTTGTGCATGCCCGGTCAACAACAATTTAAGCATCGCGTTTTTCTCCGCTGCCGGAAGCGCAGCAAGCCAGGCATCCGGTTCCGCGTCGCTCTCGCTGTTGGACTTTGAAACTGGCGGGTCAGCAAGTCCGGCGGCGACCAGTAGATCTTCATCGATTTCCAGGAATTCCGCCAGTGAGTGCTGGGCAGCGCTCAACCGGGAAAGTCCTGGCGGTGGCTCGGGTTCCACGCTCTTTTCACTGACTTCACCGGCGCTCACGCCGGCCAACCAACCGAGATACAACGGCCGCAGATCACCCCCTAGCAATTCGTCACGCAATGGTGCCAGTCTACCCATACAGCCTCGTCCATCTTCGACAGCAAAGCGCTCGTAGTCGTCACTCTCGTCCAGCCCCCATTCAAGCAGCCAATGTGTCTTTGTCTGCGTCACTGAAAAAGTGGTTTCGGTTTTGAAATCACGGAAGCTCCCCGCATCAAAAGCACTTTTCGGCAGGCGCAGGTAGAGAAAGCAGGTGCACCAGTTTGCCACGTAGACGTGGGCATCAAAGTAACGCTGCATCCAGTCAACCGGGTTAGCCTTAAGATTACCCCACTGATAATCATTAACGAAACTGAACGGTGTAATGTTAGCGCGAGACGAACACGCGCGCAGTTCGGCCATTTGCTTCGGGGTCAGTGGCTCATCAATGGCGATGAACTCGTAGTATTGGTATTCACTCATCCCGATTCACTTTTTGCGAAGCGAAGCCTCTCCATAAGTCCTGACAATGAAATAACTTTTATATCACTACCCACAGGAAATTCATCCTCACCACCATAAAGGATGTATTTATGCGTTGCGCCAACATCATCACAGATCTGGCTATAATGCTTGCCAAATTTGGGGGCAACCCCATACTTAATCTCGACAGCCCAGATTCCAGACAACGGCATCCTGATAACAAGATCGATCTCTGCGCCAGCAGCCGTTCGGTAAAAGTAAGTCTCTGCACGACCTGGCAGGATGGAATGAATATTCTCGATGACAAAGCCTTCCCAGCTTTTTCCCAATACCGGATTGGACAGCAACGCATCATAAGCATTGATTCCCAGTAACCGGTGCAGGATACCGCTATCGCGCACGTAATAACGGGGCGATTTGACTAATCGCTTTTTGACGTTGATATGCCAAGGATCAAGACGCCTGACCAACAAAAGATCCGTCAGAATATCAATGTAGTGCGTTACCGTCTTGGCATCGACTTCCAGATTTGAGGCGAGCCTGGAATAGTTAACGGTCTCACCCTGAAGATGCGCCAACATCGTCCACAGCCGACGTAACCTTGCCGCGGGAACGCGAAAGTCCATTTGCGGGATATCGCGCTCAAGATAGGTACGAATCAGATTTTCCAGCCAGTCCATGGCCAGATCATCATCTGCAGCAAGAAAGCTGTCCGGGAATCCGCCCCGCAACCACAAGTTCTGTCTTTGCCGTTGGTGACCATCGACTTCAAACAGGTTCAGGCCGCTCATCTCCAGATAACTAATCCGGCCTGCAAGACTTTCGGAAGACTGACGCATCAGATCCATTGACGCTGACCCAAGCAGCAAAAACTGACCTGCTCGACGCCTCTGCTCCCGGTTTTTATCGATCAGCCCCCGCAGCACGGGAAACAAGTCCGGGCTTCGCTATATTTCATCCAGAATAACCAACTTATCGGCATGGGCGCTTAAGAAACTGCTGGGGTCACTGAGCTTCAGTAAATCCTCGGGGGCTTCCAAATCGAGGTAAATCGAGTCGATGTTTTTAGCAATGGTTTTTTACCAGCGTTGTCTTGCCAACTTGGCGTGCACCCAGCAGTGCGACCGCAGGCACTTGTGCGATGGTTGCTCGAAGTTTCTCTGAAATCTGACGATCAATCATACCCTGTATTTTAGGAGTCAACATCCGTATTTACAGCATTTACGCAGATGTTCGGTTGATATTCCTATGTTGCTGATACCAGACACTGGCGAATATTGCCTGAGCGTTACAAATACTCTGATACCATGCAGGCATCAAATCCCCTCTAGTGGTATCGCTACTTTTTACCTTGTTGCCCACACGACACTCGATGGACAACAGCATTGATGATGCAGATTAGCTTATTGATCTAAGTAATTTATTATATTTCAATTGGTTACGAATTCCCTCTACTCCCACTCGATGGTTGCCGGAGGCTTGGACGACACATCGTAGGCCACCCGGGAAATACCCTGCACTTCATTGATGATGCGGCTCGACACGCGCTCCAGCAAATCATAGGGCAAGTGCGCCCAGCGCGCGGTCATAAAATCGATGGTTTCGACGGCGCGCAACGCCACCACATATTCGTATTGGCGGGCATCGCCTACCACCCCCACCGACTTCACCGGCATAAATACCACGAACG
>CAMYKE010000455.1:0-1395 GCA_947258895.1 uncultured Pseudomonadales bacterium
CCGTGCAGATGATCACTGATATTCGAATTCTGGGTAACAGCAAGTGAGCGGCATCGATTTTTGGTCAGGAAAGCAGGCGATGAAAAAACCGAATTGCACGGGTTTTACCCTTATTGAAATATTGATCGTGGTGGTAATTGTGGCGATTCTGATGGCGATCGCGGTGCCATCCTACCAGGAGAGCGTTCGCAAATCGAGAAGGGCGGACTGCAAGGACAAGCTGTTTTCCGTTGCCCAGGCCCAGGAGCGGCATTTCTCCGAATACGCGCGCTACGCAGGCTCGTTGACCGGAGCCGAGAGTGCTGCCAACCTGGGTTGGCCGGCAGCCAATCTGGTTGCCGATGGCGGCGGTTGTACCGTGACTTTGACCGCCTCATCCAATACCACCTATACGTTGACGGGAACGCCTGCTACGGCCGATCCCGATTGCGGAAACCTCACCCTGAGTCACCTGGGCGTCAAGGACTCCGTAGTCGCTGGAGATAGGTGCTGGTAGGTTCTCTCCGGCCGAACCTGATCCTGCTATTACCCGCGCGGCGCCAAATGGCGCTCGCTCGCCTGACCTGGCACTGTACCTCCGATCGGGTGTGAGCGGGTCCGCTTTACGCCCTGCACAGCGTGCTACTTTCCTGACGCCCGCATTGCGCGTACACTCTGATTCGGGACCAGTGATTTCTGGTCCAAACGCAGCTATTTTCTCTGAAACGGATTTTGGAGGCTTGCAATGGATTGCAGCAAAGTTTGTGGTTTCACGCTCGTAGAACTCGTAATCGCCCTCGCCATTGGCGCCATTTTAGCGGCCGCCGCGGCACCCGCTTTTACCGACCTGGTGCGCACTACCCGGTTGTCTTCCCAACTCAACCAGTTTGTCCGGGCAGTTAACTTCGGTCGCATGGAGGCGATCAAGCGAGGTCGTCCGGCCTCCATCTGCGTGCGCAACGGCGACTCCTGTGGCACTCGCAGGCCGTGGCGCGATGGCTGGCTGGTGTTCGTCGATGAAGACAATGACAACGAAGTCGACCGGGATGAATTGTTGTTATCCCGTGAAGCGCTGCCGGATGGCTACAGTTTGACCCCTAACGTCAATCTCGATGTCTTCCGGTTTTCCGCGACCGGGAGGGTGCGCAGGGGTTCGGGTGCCCTGCCCCTTATGACCTTTCGCCTGTGTGCGCCGGATGCCGAACCGGGCAAGATGGCACAGCGTTCCCGGGAAATTGTGATTAATGCCACCGGCCGCATGCGTATCCGGCAGGGGCGCGAGGGCAGCACCGTCTGCCCCTAGCCGCCTTATCTCACTGATTCGGCGATCCACTGCCCAGAAACCTTGTCAGTACAGTGCGAATTGCCTATTTGGTTTCTCGCCGGATCTTGCACGCTGTACGGAATTTTTCTCCT
>CAMYKE010000455.1:1537-4899 GCA_947258895.1 uncultured Pseudomonadales bacterium
AACCCGTCGCTGGAGCGGCATGAATATCAAGCAGTACATGAAGGACCTGGGTCAGCGCGCGCGCGCGGCATCGCGTGAGGTGGCCAGGGCCGACGCGGGGAGAAAAAATGCCGCGCTCCTTGGGACGGCGGGTGCACTCGCGGATTCCCGGGCACAGCTACTCGAAGCCAACAGGCTGGACACGGACAATGCGCGCAGATCCGGTCTTGATGCGGCGATGCTGGATCGACTGGAACTCAAGGATACGACTATCGACGGGATGATCGAGGGCCTGCACCAGGTAGCGGCGCTGGCGGACCCGGTGGGTGCGATCACCGACCTCAATTACCGGCCTTCCGGAATCCAGGTTGGCAAGATGCGCGTGCCACTCGGCGTGGTGGGCATTATTTACGAATCTCGACCCAATGTTACGGTGGAAGCAGCGAGTCTGTGTCTGAAATCGGGTAATGCGACGATTCTACGAGGCGGTTCGGAAGCGATTCATTCCAACCAGGCGATCGCTGCTTGTATCGGCCAGGGCTTGCGGGAGGCACAATTGTCGGAACACGCTGTGCAGGTGGTCCAGACTACTGACCGGGCGGCGGTTGGTGAGCTGATTACCATGCCGGAGTTTGTCGATGTGATCGTGCCCCGTGGCGGCAAGGGTCTGATCGAACGCATCAGCCGTGACGCCCAGGTGGCCGTGATCAAGCACCTGGATGGCGTTTGTCATGTCTATATCGACGACCAGGCGGACCGTGACAAGGCGGTGAAGATAGCGGTCAATGCCAAAACCCAGCGCTACGGCACCTGCAATACCATGGAAACGCTGCTGATTCACCGGGCGGTGGCTGGCGAGTGGTTGCCCGAATTGGCGGCCATTTATCGCGACAAGGACGTCGAGCTGCGGGGCTGTGAAAAGACGCGCCAGTTTGTTCCCGAGGCGTTGCCCGCGACGGAAGCGGACTGGAGCGCCGAGTACCTGGCGCCGATCCTGGCGATCAGGGTGGTCGCGGATATGGATGACGCGATCGCGCATATCAACGCCTACAGCTCGCAACATACCGATTCGATCGTTACGGAAAACTATTCGCGAGCGCGGGCTTTCCTGGCGCAGGTGGATTCCAGTTCCGTAATGGTGAACGCCTCGACCCGGTTTGCCGATGGTTTCGAGTACGGGCTGGGAGCGGAAATTGGCATCTCAACCGACAAGATTCATGCGCGCGGTCCGGTCGGGCTGGAGGGATTAACCTCCCAAAAATGGGTGGTACTGGGAGACGGGCATATCAGGGAGTAATGTTCCGCGATCCGCGCCAGTCATGCTAGACTGGGACCCGGTCGGTGCTCATGCGAAAGCAACGAGCGAGCGGGTTGATCCCAGGGCCGAATTTGCAATGGACTCCATGCGTTTAGCAGGGAATTTGCCTTTAATCTGACATTTAGAATCGCTTCTGCACACATTGAGTACATCGATCGAAAAGTCTTGTTGTTCCGGGTTTGAAATATGAGTCGCAGCCTTGCGATTCTGGGCGGAACCTTCGATCCTATCCATTTTGGTCACCTGCGCACGGCCCTCGAGTTGAAACAGCAGCTGGGTGTCGATGAGATGCGCCTGTTACCCTGCTACCTGCCGCCGCATCGCGGATCACCAGTCGCCAGCGCTGCGCAGCGCTGGACCATGTTACAGCTGGCGCTGGAGGACGAGCCTGAATTGCTGGCGGATGATCGGGAGATCGATCGGGGCGGAGTATCCTACATGGTCGATACCCTGCAGTCTTTTCGCGATGAATTCGGTAACCGGGTTTCGCTTTACCTGGCAGTGGGGATGGATTCTTTCCTGACCCTGCCGCACTGGCATGAGTGGCAGCGTATCCCTGACCTCGCCCATATCGTGGTGGTTGCCCGGCCGGGCAGCCGGCTGCCCGATGGCGGCATACTCGAGCGCTTCCTGCAGGCACGGCTTGTTTCCCATGCGGCCGAACTCAGGGAGGCGGCGAGCGGACGGGTATTGTGCCGGGAACTGACGCCGCTGGACATTTCCGCCTCGTGTATTCGCCAGTTGGTAACAAGGGGCCAGTCGCCGCGCTATTTACTGCCGGATGCGGTGTTGGCATATATCCGGCAGCATGGGCTTTATCAATAAACCAAACAGTCAATATGAATACAGAGCAACTAACAGAACTGGTCACCCACGCGCTGGAGGATCTCAAGGCGATCAATATCGTGTGTCTCGATGTCCATGATATTTCCAATGTGACCGATTATATGGTGATCGCCTCGGGTACTTCGCGCCGGCACGTCAACTCGCTGGCAGAGAACGTAGTAACCAATGCCAAACGGCAGGGGGTTATGCCACTGGGTACCGAAGGCGAGGACCAGGGCGAATGGATTCTGGTCGACCTGGGAGATGTGCTGGTGAATGTGATGATGCCGGACACACGTCTCTTATACGATCTTGAAAAATTGTGGGCGCCGGTGCCTGCCGGCGAGTCGGGTGAGGAGCATCTTTGAGTCGCGGCCGAGCGTTCGAAGCGGCTGGCTGCGGACGTGCGCCTGGAACTGGTCGAGGTCGCCGCAGGGCGTCGCGGCAAGGGCGGCGATGCAAGGCAGGCTATGGCCCGGGAATCGGCCCGGATGCGGGCCGCAATCGGTAACCGGGATAGAGTCGTGGCGCTGGATGTCAAAGGTACGTGCTGGAGTACCGGGCAGCTGGCCGAAAAGCTGGCGGAGTGGCAAATGCTGGGACAGGATGTCGCCTTACTGGTGGGCGGGCCGGATGGTCTGGCACCGGATTGTATGGAGCTGGCCAGCCAGCGCTGGTCGCTATCGGCGCTAACATTTCCGCATCCGCTGGTACGTATTGTCCTTGCCGAGCAAATCTATCGGGCCTGGACCTTGCTAAATAATCATCCCTATCATCGATAACAGGCGCTGATGGACAGTCGCGAGTTTAAGGATCTTTATCGGGAAACCCGAATCTTCAATCGGCGCGCCCTGATCTGCTGGGTGGCACTGATACTACTCACCTGCATGCTGGTGTTGCGGTTGTTTTATTTGCAGGTGGTGCAGTACGATCGATTTGTTACCCTGTCGGATAATAATCGGGTACTGGTGCAGCCGATTTCGCCCAATCGCGGCCTGATTTATGATCGCAACGGGTTGCTGCTGGCGGAGAATCGCGCCAGTCCTTCCCTGAATATTACCATGGAACGGATCAGTAACCTGGAGGAAACGCTGGCCAGCATCGGCGAGATTCTCCCCGTTTCCGATTATGACATGGAGCGCTTTTGGGAGCGGCTCAAGGAACCGCGGCGACCCTACCAGTCTGTGCCGATTCGCTTCAAGCTTACGGAACAGGAGATTGCCAGGCTCGCAGTGCAGAG
>CAMYKE010000456.1 GCA_947258895.1 uncultured Pseudomonadales bacterium
AGTGGGATGCCAGCGATACCTTGCTGGTATTCGCGGGTGTCGGCAACGGATCCAAGCTGCCGGGACTTGCGAGCGGTAATCCCGTGAACAACTCGGATTTTACGGGGGCGGCCTCGCAGTTCATTCCCACTGAAGACATTATTACCTACGAGCTGGGTGTGAAATGGGAAATGGAGAATGGCTATATCAACGTGACTGTTTTCGATATGGAAATCACGGACTTCCAGAATGCCGGTTTCAGCAACGGCAATATCGTGATCAGTTCCTTCGACGTGGACAGCACCGGTATCGAGATCGATTCACTTCATTATCTTACCGATGAACTGAGCCTGAGTGCCGGCATCGGATTTATGGATGTTGAGGACGTCACCAACAATGCAGAAGTCTCCGGCGCGCCGGATTTCTCGGCCAACGTCACTCTGGTCTTTGAGTCTGAGGAATTGGTCAGCGGATACAGCAACCGCTTCAGCCTGAACGTGAACCATAAGGACTCCCAGTGGCTAAATGCCACCACTGGCGCGAATAACAGGTTCAACGAAATCGATGCGGTTACGCTAATCAATGCGAATGTGTCGATTACCCATCTGCAGTCTGGCGTGAAGTTCGCGCTGTTTGGCAAGAATCTGACTGATGAAGACTATGCCGACTTTTCCTTCAACGCACCCGGGGGCAACAACGACTTTATGTTCAGCGTTGCGCAACCTCGCACGGTTGGGGTAGAGGCCAGCTATAACTTTTAGTCTGCCGGGGTGAGCAGTCGCTTCGGGCGGCTCCTCTCAATATGTCATTGCGCGCGGAGAGAAGCAAAACCCCGATCTTAAAATCAATAACATATAGATTGCCGCGTCGCTGAGTTGCTTCGCTTTGATCAGGACTTGCCTAGCAATGACTGATTATGCACAGTTTCCCTAATGTGTCGCCAAACCAATCTGGAGGATTGAATGGTTTCTTTCAAAGATCCCTGTTTCGAGAGGTCAAGTGCCGTGAAGTTGAGTGCGTTGGTTCTTGCGCTGCTTGCCTCGGCTTGCGGGGCGTCTGACACGGATCCCGTGACAGGGGTTAATGAGTCCATCCCGAAGCCACCGAATATTCTGCTGATCGTTGCCGATGACATGGGTTATACGGATATTGGCGCATTCGGAGCCAGGGACATTCAGACCCCTGCCATCGATCAACTGGCCAGCGAAGGAATCGTATTCTCGCGGTTTTATGCTGGGGCGCAGTGTTCAACGACGCGCTCGATGCTGTTCACCGGGGTCGACAATCACCGCGCTGGACTGGGGACAACGGTCGGTGCGTATTCTCAGCCAGCGCCCAATCAGCTTGGCCAACCGGGATACGAGGGGCAGTTGCGGGGTGACGTCATCACCCTGTCGGAGCTGCTGCAGGATGCCGGCTACCATACCTTTATGGTTGGGAAGTGGCACCTGGGAGCCAGTAAAGACAACCGGCCGAGCGGCCGCGGATTCGATCGCACATTCGCCCTGCAACAAAACAGCGATCATTTCGACGACCAGCTGGGCTCCTTCGGGTTTGGTCATCGCGATTACTGGCGCGACGGCGAAGTCGTAGCGGATTTGCCAAAGGATTTCTATTCCAGTCGCAGCTTCACGGATGAATTCATCGACTACCTCGAGCAGCGCGACGAGAAACGTCCGTTCTTCGGTTATCTGTCCTACACAGCGCCGCACTATCCCCTGCAGGCCCCGGACGACATCATCGACAAGTACAAGGGGCGTTACGATGAGGGCTACGACGAACTGCGCGCACAGCGTGCACAGGCATTGTTCGCGACCGGCCTGCTGAAAAAGGACGCCAAATACACCAACGAGCGCGCTGATATTCCGCCCTGGGAGTCTCTGTCTACGGAGGAAAAAGCGAAATCCGCGCGCGCCATGGAAATATACGCAGCGATGGTCGACGACATGGACCAGAACATCGCCCGGGTCATCGCTTATCTGAAAGCCAATGGCCTTTATGAGAATACGCTGATCCTGTTTCTGAGCGATAATGGCGCCGAAGCCGCCTCCGAATTGCGGGGCCACGCGCCGGCACTGCTTGCCAAGGCGCACAAGGAGGTAAAAAACCTGGACAACAGCCTGGAGAATATGGGGCGCAGGCGTTCCGTGGTGCTGTATTCACATACCTGGGCCGCCGCCGGAGGCGGTGTATTGTTTGAGTACAAGTTTTCCGGCGCGGAAGGGGGGATACGGGTTCCCGCGATTCTGGTGTGGCCGGAGGGCGTGTCCGAGCCTCGAATGAATCATGGTGTTGCCAGCGTCCTGGACGTAATACCCACGGTGCTCGAGCTGATCGGTGTGGAGCATCCGGCCTCGAGCAATCCGCAATCGGCCTATCAGAAACCTATAGGCAAGTCGCTGCTACCGCTACTCTCTGGTAAGGCCGAGAGTGTGCGCGAGGAATCAGACTATCTGGGATTTGAATTTTGGGGTGGTCGCGGCCTGGTCGCGGGCGACTGGAAGCTGACCGGACTCTATAACCA
>CAMYKE010000457.1 GCA_947258895.1 uncultured Pseudomonadales bacterium
TATTGTGCCCCGGCCGACAATGTCCGATCATGCGACCCGCGTGAACCTGGAGCAGCCATCTTGAACAAGCCGCGTATGAGTCTGGTATCAAACCCAGCGATATTCATATTGGGGTCGCTGCTGGCCTGCATGTTCGCGCTGCTGGCAAAGAACTCGGTGCTTGTAGAGGGCACTTTTCTGCCATTTGGCATAGATGCCTTTTATCACGCACGCAGGATTCTCGATGCGGCCGCGGGCGAGGGGCTGCGCCAGTTCGACGCCTCCATGCATGTTCCGGAAGGTAGCTGGGTGCCGTGGCCCTGGGGGTTTGACTGGCTGTGGGCAATGGTCGTGAGAACCGGTACCTGGCTGAGCCCCGGCACGGATCCGATGCAAATCCTGGTTTACGTGCCGGTGGCCTGGTTAGTAGTTAACGTCGGCCTGCTGCTCGGCATTTTTTCAGCCATCGGACTCAGGGCGGAATTCAAAGCGCTGGGCGTCGCGGGATTCGCACTGCTGCCACTGACTCAGCGATTGCATGGCATAGGGGTGATCGATCATCACTTCATGGAGCTGACGTTCGTAATGCTCGTCACGCTGCTGGTGCTGCGCTGGATGATGAAACCCGCGGGCACGGCTCTGGCGGTGGCGTGCGGCGCAGCGCTGGGCCTGGCACAGGCCTTCCACCATGGCCTGTTTATTTTGCAGCTGCCTGTACTCGGCGTCTTGTTTATTTTATGGGTGCGCGGACTGCTGCCGCCAGATCGCGCTGTGCGCCTCATGGCAGCTGCGTTGCTGCTTAGCACGGCATTTTTTATCCTGCCTTCCGGGGCGTTCCGTGACGGCCAGTTTACAATGGCCACCTTCTCCTGGTTTCATCTTTACGTCGCTTTTTGCACGGCCGTCGCGCTCCTGTTCATGAGCTTCAAATTCTACGCGCTGCGCCCACTCATTATCCTGGGAGTCGCGGGCCTGGTTATGGCGCTGCCTCTCGCCTCGGAGATATTGCTCGGCACGCGCTTCGTAACCGGCCAGCTTGAAATGCTCGGTCAGATTCTCGAGATGGCGAGCCCTTTTGCCATGATCGCGGGCCGCTGGGGCTTTGGCGCCACGCTTGGCTTGTATAGCGGGCTCTTGCTGCTGGCACCCGTCCTGCTGCTGGCGGGCGTCCACCTCATGCTGTCAGAAAAACAACCGCTGCCCATCGCGTATGGCGTATTTTCGTTTTTCGGTCTGAGCCTGCTGCTGCTGCAATACCGGCTCAACTATTTCGGACTGTGCTTCCTGCTTGCTGGTCCTTTCTATTTCATCGGGCGTTTCTCAACGGTGGACAGCCCGAAACGCGCCGTCGTGTTCCTGGGTGCGCTGGTCCTGTTTGCGATCGCCTACAGGCCGCCACTGAGCGGGCCGCTGTTCCGAGTGGTTCCGACCGCCGGCGATCACCTGTATCAATCCACCCGGCCGCTTTATCCGGTCCTCGAGGCCGCATGCGCAAATTCGCCCGGTACGGTCGCCGCTTCATCCCAGTTTGGCCACTACATACGTTTTCACACGGATTGCAGCGTGATTTCCAACAATTTTCTGCTGACAGAGCAGCATTTCCAGAAGGTCCGACAATCTGATGCATTGTTTCATCTTTCCGTCGAAGAGCTGCGATCGCGGGCACCTGACGTGCGCTACGTGTTCGCCTACCTCGCAAATATCTACGAACAGCGAGGCAACAAAGTCTATCTGCGTAACATGGATGACATACGCGGCAGGAATCCTGCGCTGATCAATGAGCTTATGTTATCCCGGACGCGCAGCGCTGGCGTGGAACCCCTCCATGAAGTTTTTGTGGACCCGCAAGCTGCGACGAAGATCCCGCTGGCAGGCGTATACAGGATCCGCCCCTGAACGCCAGACAGGCAGGCAGTCAGCGCTGGTAAACGCCTGAGAATCTGCTCGTGTTTTCCGGGTGCCGACCGGGAATCAGTCGGGCACCCAGGCGTAGCCGATCTTTGTGAATATTGTCCGATCAGACCGTTCCAGCCCTGTCAGGCTATCGTCGTCGACAAAGCTGTCGGAGTAGCCGAGGAAAAACACCGTCTGGGGATTGACCTTGTAAGAGTAAAGCAGCTGCGCGCCCAGCGATTCGTACTGCGCATCTACCTCATCGGTGTACAGGCTCGGGTCGCGGGACAGGTCCAGGTGCTGCAGGGTCAGACGCATGAAACTTCGAATAGTAAATTGCCAGGTGAAACGGAAATCATTGAGCCTTGCCTTGAAGATTCTCCGTCCATCCTGGGTGTCCAGCGTATCGCTGGTATGACGCAGGTTTATGCGCAGGTGATCGCCGAGGTCCCAGCGGAACCGCGGCGATATGGCGGAAAAATCGCCCAGGCGCGTATTTGCAAAGTCGACCTGATCGCCGGTTTCCGCAAAGATCGCCATGAAAACGCCGTCCGCCGGCTGAAATTCACCATAGAAATACCTGAAATCCTCATCGAACAGCGTGCCGTTCCAGTAACGCTGACGGT
>CAMYKE010000458.1 GCA_947258895.1 uncultured Pseudomonadales bacterium
CATGGAGAGCCACAATTAATGCGCAGGTGATTGCGGAAACCGCGGGTTGCCGAGAACAGGATCCCGGGCGTTATCGCAATATTGTGTTCGAGCGCGCGATTGAAAATATCGATACTGTCGCAACCGTTGGGCATTTCTACCCACAGCACGTTGCCTCCGTGCGGATGTGAAATGCGCGTGCCTTCCGGAAAATTCCTGGAGATCATAAAGCGCCCCCTTTCGACCTGTTCGCGCATGGCCACGCGCAGTCGCACCAGGTGCCTGTCATACTGCCCACTGCTCAGGAACTCGGCCAGCGCGAGCTGGTTGATCGATGATGTCGCCGAAGACCAGGCCTGTTTATACTGCAGAAATTTCTTGTAGTAACGACCTGCAATGACCCAGCCGACGCGATGACCCGGTGCCAGCGTTTTGGAAAAGGATGAACAACTCAGCACGATGTTGTTGAGATCATAGGATTTGGCAGGGCGGGGCGGTTTATCGCCAAAATAAACGCTGCCGTAAACGTCGTCCTCGATTAATGGAATATCGCGTTCGGCCAGCAAATTTACCAGCTCGCGTTTTTTCTCTTCCGGCATCTGGCAGCCCAGCGGGTTGCTGGTATTGGGTGATGCCATGACTGCCTTGATGTCCATGGTATCGAAGGCTTCTTCCAACGCTTCCAGGTTTAAACCGGTAACGGGGTCCGTTTCGATCTCGACCGCCAGCATTCCCATTTGTTCAATCATGCGCAGCACCGCAAAATAAGTGGGGGACTCGACCGCCATGATGTCACCGCGCTTGGCGACGGTGCGCAGGCTGATGGATAAGGCCTCGGTGGCGCCAGAGGTAATAATGACATCGTCCGCGCTGATTCTGGTGTGGGTCTGAGCATATTGCTGTGCGATCTGTTCACGTAATTTGCGGTCCCCGGGCGGGAACAGGTAATCCATGCTTTTTTGCGGGTAGCGGCTGATAATGCTGCGCGTGGCCCGGGTCAGTGACTTGACCGGCATGAAATCCATCGCTGGATTCGAGGTGCCGAAGGGCGTAATGCGCGGATTGTTCGCATTGCGAAATACCTCTTCGAAGAGTTCGCCAAAACGTACCCGCCGGGCCTGGCGAGGCGTGGTGGCCGACTTGGCGATATCGTTAATCTGGTTGTCGAGGGTGTTGACATAAAACCCGGATTGCGGTTTCGCGGTCAATATCCCCTGGTCCTCGAGGTTGACGTAGGACTGGGTTATCGTGGCGATGCTGACCCCGAGCTGTTTGCTGAGCTTGCGCAGCGACGGTGCTTTGTCACCGGGGTTGAGTTCTCCTTTCTCGATTAACTCGCTGATATAGCGCGACACCTGGTCGTATTTAAAGGTTTCGGGGCGCAAAACTGTCATGTCGATAGCCAACTGTATTGTATATTTTTTGAAAAAATTGTAACTGTTATTGTAACAGTTTCGTCAATATTATTGCACCATTGTCAGTGAGGCGTTCGCGCTTCGCACATCGGCAGGGGGGAGATCAAGCCCCGCCCCCGATCGAGCCCAAATAGGCGCTCAAGGACCAGAAGAGGTCCCAGCCGAGCTCCCAGCTGACGTCAAGCAGTTACTGGACCCGGCCCGCGAACATCGAGTAGGTGATGAAGGCATAGTAGTCCGGAGAATCCAAGATGTAGTCCGGTGACTGCGGGTCAGCCAGGCGTCGGTACTCCTCCCGGTCCGCCTGGGACATCTTGGACTGCATTTCCTCCCAAAGCATGCCAAACAGCGAGATCAGGGCGCGACGAATCCCGTCGCCGAGGGGGGCGTAGACGGTGCCCACCACGGTGCGGGCCGCGGGCTCGGCGAGACCCACCTCCCGGAACCAGCCCAACGCGCGCAGGAAGTGGGCTTCCGGTCTCCTCCCCTTGGCGAGGTGGGTCACCGCCGAGGCGGTCGCGTTCAGCCGCGCCTCCAGCAGCGGGTAGCCAGGGAGCAGCACCTGGGTCGAGTAGCCGAGGATTGCCACCTGGCCGCCCGGCCTCACCACCCGCACTAGCTCTTGCAACGCGGTCAGAGGCTCTCCTACCGTGGGATGTCCGACGCAGTCCACGCTCCACGCCCAGTCGAAGAGGTTGTCGTGGAAGGGCAACTCGTTCACATTGCCGTGTCGGAAAGAGACCTGCTTCACATGGACTGACTGCTTGGCCAGACCCTGCGCGTAGGCCACCAGCTCGGCCGACAGATCGAGACCGGTGACCTGTCCTCTGGGGCCCAACACCTCGGCCAGCAGCAGAGTGTGGCTGCCGATCCCGCATCCTGCATCCAGCCCGCGGCTCCCCTCTGGCAGCCCCAGCGCCCCGATCGCCTGGCGGATGGCCGGATCGCGCAGGGGCTGGGTCAGGACCAGCTTGTCCCAGTAGGTTTCCATGTCAGCCTCTTGGCCGTCCAGCGTTCAATGAGCCCATCTGGAGGAATCCTACCCTCTCGATCGGGATCACCCAATCCAGTAGTCGGGATCTAGATGAGCTATCTTGCTC
>CAMYKE010000459.1 GCA_947258895.1 uncultured Pseudomonadales bacterium
AAAGGAGCTGGGCGTTAACGTCATGGATTTCGCAAAAGCGTTATTGGACGAAGGCTTTCACGCGCCGACCACCTACTTTCCGCTGCTGGTTCCTGAATGCCTCCTCATCGAACCGACCGAAACCGAGGCCCGCGACGATATCGATCGATTTGTCGAGGCCATGAAAAAGATTCGCGACGATGCAAGCAGGGACTGTGACAAGGTCAAGGGGGCCCCGTACACGACGCCGGTCAGGCGCCTTGATGACGTGCGCGCCGCGCGTCACCTCGATCTGGCCTGGCGGCCCGAAGGCGAAGCCGCGTGAACTCCCGTCATCGACGGCGCTTTGCGGCTGGCGCCGACTCACTGAACTGGCAACAGGATTCATTATGTCTGTTTTGATCTGCGGCTCGATTGCTTTCGACACCATCATGGTTTTTCCCGGGCGCTTCAAGGACCACATCCTCCCGGACAAGATTCACCTGCTGAACGTATCCTTCCTGGTGCCAAACCTGCGTCGCGAGTTCGGCGGCTGTGCCGGCAACATTGCCTACAACATGCGAAATCTGGGGGCCGTTGGCTATCCCATGGGCTGTGTAGGGCGCGATTTCGACCCCTATCAGCAGTGGCTTGACGAATGGAACGTGAGCTGCCGTTTCGTGCGCGTATTGCGGGACGAGTACACGGCGCAGGCCTATATCACCACGGATATGGACGACAATCAGATCACGGCATTTCATCCCGGCGCCATGAACCAGGCACACCAGCAGCCAGTACCGACCGATGCCGGGATCAAGATCGGAGTCATTGCGCCGGATGGCCGTGCCGGAATGATGACGCATGCCCGGCAATTCGTAGAGGCCGACATCCCCTTCGTTTTCGATCCCGGGCAGGGCCTGCCTTTGTTCAATGGAGAGGAGCTGCTGCAGTTTGTTGAACAAGCGACGTGGGTTGCGGTCAATGACTACGAATGCCAGCTCCTGCAGGAGCGTACCGGCCTTACGCCAGCGCAGATAGCGGAGCGGGTCGAGGCATTGGTCGTTACACGAGGCGCGGAGGGCGCCCAGGTCCACACCCCGCATGGGCGCCTGGACATTCCGGCGGTCAAGGCCAGCGAGCTGGTGGACCCCACCGGTTGTGGGGACGCGTTTCGCGCAGGCATGCTTTACGGCCTTTTGAATGACATGGACTGGGAAACCACGGGCCGGATTGCATCGCTTATGGGCAGTATCAAGATCGAGACGCCCGGTACACAGAATCACGTTGTGGATGCACAAACATTCAACGAGAGATTCGAAAAGGAATTCGGTTTCGCTGTCAATGTTCTCGGGCGCTGATCGCGGCCGATCAAAAGATAAGCTTATGAAAAAAATCATTTTGGCCCTGCTGGGCGTGTTCGCCGCGCAGGCAGCGCTGGCGGCGGAAAGCGATAACTGGGCGCAGACCCTCGAAAGGATCTCGTCGGGAGTTGTATCGATTCGGGTTGACGGCACCCGCGCCTTCGATACGGAATGGAACCAGACCACCCAGGCAACAGGTTTCCTGGTGGATGCCGAGAGGGGCCTGTTGCTGACTAACCGCCACGTGGTTATGCCGGGGCCTGTGGTAGCCGAGGCCGTATTCCTGAACCGCGAAGAAGTGGATCTCATACCCGTCTATCGCGATCCCGTGCACGATTTCGGGTTCTTCAGATTCGATCCTGCCGATCTCAAGTTCATCAAGCTGGTCGAACTGCCGCTGGCGCCGGAGGGCGCGCAGGTTGGACGCGAAATCAGGGTGGTGGGCAACGATGCTGGCGAACAGCTGTCGATTCTTGCCGGCACTCTGGCGCGCCTCGATCGCAAAGCGCCGGGATACGGGCGTGGCAAGTACGGTGACTTCAACACTTTTTATTACCAGGCGGCGTCCAGCACCTCGGGAGGCTCGTCCGGATCTCCGGTCATCGATGTTTCAGGCCGCGTTGTTGCTCTGAATGCCGGCGGCACCTCGGGTGCCGCCACCAGTTTCTACCTGCCGCTCGACCGCGTGACCCGGGCACTTCGACTCCTGCAGGCGGGCCAGCCGGTGACCCGCGGAACCCTGCAGACGGTTTTCGTGCACACACCTTTTGACGAGCTGCGTCGTCTCGGTCTGCGACCAGAAACCGAGGCGCAGGTACGGGCGGCGTTTCCGAAGCAGACCGGGCTGTTGGCTGTCGCCGAAGTGGTGCCGGGTGGCCCTGGCGCGCGCGAACTGCAATCGGGCGATATCCTCGTGCGCGTCAACGGCATGCTGGTGAGCGAGTTCCTGCCGCTGGAGTCGGTGCTCGATGACAGCGTCGGCGAAACGGTCGTCCTGGATATTCAGCGGGGAGGTCGAGAGCGCACCATCGAGCTGCAGGTCCGGGACCTGCATTCGATCACACCGGATGAGTATGTCGAGATTGGCGATACGGTTTTGCACCGCCTGTCCTACCAGCAGGCGCGCCATTTCAACGTGCCACCGGAGGGCATATTCGTGGCCAACGCT
>CAMYKE010000460.1 GCA_947258895.1 uncultured Pseudomonadales bacterium
ACAGCGCCGACGGGGGAACGGGGGCGGCCCCCATGAGCCTGATCGATAATATGGGAATCCCGATCAAGGAAAGCCTGCCACTGATTGTCGACGAGTTGCACCGCAATGGCTTGCGCGAGCGCATCAAGGTCATCGCCAGCGGTAAGCTGGTTAATCCCTCCGAAGTGGCCTGGGCGTTGTGTGCCGGCGCGGACTTCGTGGTATCCGCCCGTGGCTTCATGTTCGCGCTGGGTTGTATCCAGGCGCTGCAATGCAACAAGAATACCTGCCCAACGGGTATTACGACCCATAACAAAAAGCTGCAATACGGACTGAATCCGACCGACAAGGCGGAGCGGGTCGCCAACTTTGCCAGGAATATGCACCAGGAAGTCGGGGTTATTGCCCACAGCTGCGGCGTGCCCGAACCACGGCGCCTGCAGCGCAAGCATGCGCGGATTGTGCTGGAAGGCGGCAAATCGATCAGCATGATTGACCTGTATCCGATTCCGTAACGGAGAGAGGGCGTGACCAGAGAGAGGCAACGACTGGCGAATGTCACCAACCCCCGGCCGCTGCTGATCTATGATGGCGACTGCCGGTTTTGCCGTTATTGCATCGATTATCTCGAGGCGGTTACGGCAGATGCGGTCATCTATGCACCCTTCCAGAAAGTCAGCCAGAACTACCCCGAGATTCCGGAACAGCGCTTTGCGGACGCTATTCAGCGGATCGATCCTGACGGTTATGTGAGTGAGGGCGCCGAGGCCGCATTCCAGACCCTGGCCGACGGCGGCCACAGTGGCTGGCTGGGCTGTTATCGATGGCTGCCGGGATTCGCCTCGGTATCCCGGCGCATCTATCAGATCGTTGCCCGGCATCGAGCCGCTGCGCAACGCGTGTGCCATGGCCTGTTTGGCAAACAATTGCGACCCCTCGAATACCAGCGCGTTACACGGCTGTTTTTCCGGTTGTTGGCGCTGATCTACCTGTTGGCGTTTGTCTCGTTTGCGCTGCAGGCACAGGGCCTGATCGGTATCGAGGGGATTTTGCCGGCCACAGAGTTTTTCGCTGCGATCGACCTCGACACGCCGGAGAAGTACTGGCGGGTTCCGTCGTTACTATGGTTCAGCAGTGCCGACTGGATGGTCCTGGCGATACCCTGGCTGGGCGCTGTTACAGCATTAATGCTGCTGCTTAGCGGCTTGCTGCCGCGGCTGTCGCTGGCGCTGCTGTTCGTGTTGTACCTGTCGCTGGTGCATGCCGGACAGGTGTTTATGCGCTTCCAGTGGGATATGCTGTTGCTGGAAACCGGCTTCCTGGCGCTGTTAATGACGTGCCTGCCCAGGCTCGGAATCTATCTGTCGCGGTGGCTGTTGTTCAGGTTTATGTTCTTCTCCGGGTTTGTGAAGTTGGCTAGCGGTGATCCACTATGGGCCAGCGGTGAAGCGCTAACGGTGCATTTCCAGACCCAGCCGCTCCCGACTATTCTGGCCTGGTATGCGCACCAGTTGCCGGAGTGGCTCCTGCAGTTTGGCGCGCTGGCGACGCTGGCCATCGAGCTGGCGCTGCCGCTGCTGGTGTTTTTGCCGCGCCGCCTGCGGCTGCTGGCGTTTGCCGGTTTTGCGGTGTTGCAACTGGCCATCCTGGCGACCGGCAATTACAACTTTTTTAACCTGCTCTCCCTGGCCTTATGCCTGCTGTTGCTGGACGACCGATCGTTGGCGGGCATGCTGCCAAAGCGCTGGCGGGAGGCGAGAGAATATCGCGAGGAGCGAAGCCGTGCCAGCTGGTTCGGCAAAGCGGTGGCGAGTTGTGCAGCGGTGGCGATTCTGTCCGTCACTCTCGCCCAATCTTATGTCGTCGTGGGCGGCGCTGCGCGGCCGTCCTGGATGATGCACCTACTCAGCAGTCTCGAACCGCTCCATATTGCCAATCCCTATGGCGTATTCGCGGTGATGACGCCGCAGCGCGATGAAATTGTTCTCGAAGGCTCGATGGATGGCATTCAGTGGCAACCCTATCGGTTTCGTTTTAAGCCCGATCGGCTTGACGCGGCACCGTCCTGGGCGACTCCGCACCAACCCCGCCTCGACTGGCAGCTTTGGTTTGCGGCTCTGCGCGCTGAACCTCCGGCCTGGTTTGACAACCTCATGGCGCGGCTGCTGCTCGACTCGGACCCGGTTGAGGAACTGTTTCGTGAGGTGCCTTTCGACGGCGCGCCACCGCAATGGATTCGCGCAGGGTTGTATCGTTACCAGTTTACGGATTTCGCCGCCCGACAGGAAACCGGGCACTGGGGGCAACGCACCTATCTGCGACCCTATCGACCCGCAATGCAAATGATTTCCCGGCCGACGCCCGCAACAGGTTTGCTGGAGATACCAAATTGATTACACTTGTGACCAACGTTCCTCAGTCTTCGACAATAGCCGAATAACAATGGACATGAGTCAGGATAACGAGTTGGTAACCGCACTCAAGGCAGGGGAGGAGACGGCCGCGGCGTTATATGCGCAACGAAGACGATGCCCGGGATTGCTTCCAGGAAGCCTGCCTGAAGGTGTTTAAGGCGATCCAGAGGTTTGAGCAGCGCTCTTCCCTCAAAACCTGGTTACATCGGATTGTCGTCAACGAATGCCTGATGAAGTTGCGCAAGCAGCAGCGTGGCAGCGCCCAGGAGGTTCAATTTGATGACACCGCGGACCATTACGATGCCTATGGTTTTCGCATCGAGCCCCGCTGGAACCTGGATCTTTCAGCGGAAAAACTATTGGCCGATGAGCAGAACCGGCAGTTTGTGCTGGCGGCAATTGACCAATTGCCCGACGACTTTCGTAACGTTCTGTTGCTGCGTGACATCCAAGGCTACAGTACACGGGAAGCTGCACAGTTGCTGGAATGCAGTGAAGCGGTGGTCAAAACCCGCCTGCATCGCGCACGAGCTACGTTGAAGGTTTTCCTGGAACCGCTGTTTACAATAGAAAAATGATTCGGGGTAGGTAGAGGCTGTATGAAATCGATAGGATCGAAGGTAAGCCAGGGCATGATGAAAATGCCGACGATGCTTACCTGCAGGGAGTTTGACAGCTTTATCGCCGATTATTTCGAGGGCAACCTGTCGCTTTATCGGCGTTTTACGTTCGCCCTGCATATGAAGATGTGCCGGCCTTGCCATTCGTATATCCATGCCTACCGCAGGAGCCAGGAGCTCGGCAAGCAGGTATTTGAGCAACTCGACGCCGAAGTTCCCCCGGACGTTCCCGAAGAACTGGTGAACGCTATTCTGCAAATGCACAACAAGTCCTGATGAAAGGGACACAAGCGCTTGCGGGGTAAGGCGTTCTCCTTGCCGCGTTCCCGCCCAAAACGAAGGGTAGCAACCGGTGAAGGAATCCCCGGCTACCACCCCTCTACCCCTCCCCTGGGGTTTGGTCACGGGCGGCAAGGCTGTTAGCGAGTAACTCCACGCCAGCGATTCGTGAATTTGCCGGTGTTAGGCTATGTATTTGCGGTGATGTACTGGCACTACTCCGCCCGGCCACTTCGTATGGGCCCCAAATGTCGGGTGGTCGGGAAATTGGATGCCGTAGGAGCGGTGTTAATGCCAAGTACGCACCCGCGCGATTGCTGGATTGGTGGCGGGTAAAATTGGAAACCGACTCGTAACCGAGCCAACGTCAATTTTGAGACTGAGCCGTGAACAGATTCGCTTTCGTGACCGCGTAAACCGTCAGCGTGCCGAGCTCACGGTGCCGCGCTCGTTACATGGATTTCAGGTTTCCCGGCGTAAACCAGCCACCCACGGACTGAATCGGCGCCAGCGCTCCTGGCCGGCTCACCCAGGCTGCGAGCGCGTAGCGGGGCGCCGGTTCATCGAGGTAGAATTCAAGCGTTCCCGACCAGTGTCCCGTAACACTGCGATACGTCTGCTGGTCCAGTAGTACGAAGTCGTGGGCCAACCGGCGATTGCGGTTTTCACCCGCCCTGACAGGGGTTTCCAGATCCATACCCAATAACCCGATGGTCAGATTGTGTGGACCCTGCGCGGCGCCGGACGCTGCCAAAAACCGAGCGCTAAACTCCGTGCCGTTTATATCCAGGCTCAGTTCGCCGACTTGCTCGCCGTCGAACTCAGCAGCATCCGGCAGAGCCGTGTTGCCACTGAATAATCCCTTCCATTCGGCGCCGTTGATGACGATGCCGGGTGTGTAAACCGAGGCAACGCCGCCCTCGCGCTGGTACCGTGATTGACGGCGGCTATGGGCTTGCCGGGAAAAGCGGTCCTCCCAGCCCAGGTAATTCCAATAGTCGACATGCAGCGCGATCGGCACGTAGCGTTTCCACAGATCCGGGCTGGCCTTGAATCCGGATAGCCAGCGGTCGGCCGGCGGACAACTGCTGCATCCTTCGGAGGTGTATAGTTCGATCAGTTTGGACTGCCGCTCGCCGCTGCTGAAACGCTGCGGTTCGCCCCCGGCGGGGCTGGCGGCCCACAACGCAAAGGTCAGGACAAGCGTGCAGATCGATCGCGA
>CAMYKE010000461.1 GCA_947258895.1 uncultured Pseudomonadales bacterium
CCCTATCGTTGGAAAAATCATTTCGCAGCTCGTCCTGGACGGGCGCACCGACTTTCCCATCGCACCATTTGCGATCTCGCGATTTTGAGCCAACGAGGCGGATATCCTGCCATACCCCGCGAACGGCTACATACAGCGATGATGACGCGCGCATGACGTCCAAGCCGGTCATTTTCTGCTACGCAAACCGATTGCACGTTTTCCGATGTTGTGCGCCAATACGCTGAATATCACCCTCTGCGCCATGCCAGCAAACCGGATCGGGCAGCACGCTAAACTCCCGGAAGTCCATAAAGGAAACACGCCTGTTGATTTTAAGATACCGGGTGTTTATGCTCTCTAGTCCGCACCGCCGTTCGCCTAGAATGATATCGAGAGTTTGCCGGGAAGATATAAAGGCGGAAGCGCCTGAAAACATAAAATTAACAGCATAGCGAAAGGAAATTCTTATGACTATTCGTGTAGGTATCAACGGTTTCGGCCGTATCGGCCGATTCGTATTTAGAGCGTCTGTAGAGCGGGGTGATGTCGAGGTCGTGGGTATTAACGACCTGATCGACGTCGATTACATGGCATATATGCTGAAATACGATTCAACGCATGGCCGCTTCAAGGGCGATGTCAGCGTCGAGGGCGGCAATCTCGTCGTCAACGGCAAAACCGTACGGGTAACCGCCGAGCGTGATCCCGCCAACCTGAGGTGGAACGAAGTCCAGGCCGATATCGTGGTCGAATCAACCGGCCTGTTCCTGACCGATGAAACGGCGCGCAAGCATATCGAAGCAGGCGCCAAAAAAGTCGTGCTTTCAGCTCCGTCCAAGGACGCGACACCCATGTTCGTAATGGGCGTCAACCACGACGCGTACGCAGGCCAGGACGTAGTGTCCAACGCCTCGTGCACGACCAACTGCCTGGCGCCTCTGGCGAAAGTGTTGAATGATAATTGGGGTATCAAGGATGGTCTGATGACCACGGTTCACGCTACCACGGCCACTCAGAAGACTGTCGATGGTCCGTCCGCAAAGGATTGGCGTGGCGGTCGTGGCGCGAGCCAGAACATTATTCCCTCCTCAACCGGAGCCGCCAAAGCCGTGGGTAAGGTAATCCCTGAACTGAATGGCAAGTTGACCGGGATGGCTTTTCGTGTGCCCACTCCCAACGTTTCCGTGGTCGACCTGACGGTAAACCTTGCAAAACCCGCCACCTACGCGGAAATCTGCGCGGCGATGAAAGCCGCCTCCGAAGGTGAGCTCAAGGGCGTCATGGGTTACACCGAAGACGCCGTGGTCTCAACCGACTTTGTTGGAGAACTGTGCACCTCCGTATTCGACGCCGAAGCCGGCATCGCACTGACTGACACCTTCGTTAAGGTTGTTTCCTGGTACGACAACGAGATCGGTTACTCGAACAAGGTGCTGGATCTGGTGGTTCATATAGCCAAATAAATACTGGCTGGTACTCGCCACCGGCATTGCAGAATTGCAGAAGGCCAGCAAAATTGCTGGCCTTTTTTGCATCCCGGGCTCAATTACGTATCGCAGAATTGGTATTGCGGCACTTGCAAGTTGAGTTCAGGAAATTCGATTATTCTGAACCGAAAAAAATGACTCCGTTATTTCATCGCAGTTCGCTCATCGAAGTACCATGATGGACGCCTCCGTTACAATTGAGTGCTCAAGCTCGCACCCAATGCGATAAGCAAGAACTATCGGCCAACAAGACTGCCCGACACCAGTTTCAGCAGACCGCTTAACTGGCTTTGGCGCAGGGGACGATGATTCGCCCGGGAAGTTCCAGGAAGAATGTCGTGCCGGAACCGCGGGTCGAAGTTACACCGATAGTTGCCTGGTGCTGCTCCACAATTCTTTTTGCGATAGAAAGACCAAGTCCGGAACCGCTAATGAACTTGTTGCTGGCATTTTTATAGAAAGGCAGGAAAATCTGCTCGATAAAGTTTTCATCGATTCCCGGCCCATTGTCCTGTATTTCGATACGCATAGCGGTATTCAGCTCTGTGGTCACTATATGTATCTCTACCGGGGATGGATCGTGGTGCTTGATGGCATTGAGCAGAAGGTTTTCGAATAGCAGAAAGAGCTTCGCATAGATGCCTTTGATGCTCGGCAATGGCGTACAGGTTAGCGTTACCGAGCGCTCCTTGAAAAGGTCCAGGTTGCAAGCCTCGACTTGTCGCACCACGTAGTTCAGATCAACCGCTTCCAGCGGCTCTTGATGATTATCGACGCTCATATAGCGGACCAGCCCGTCTATGAGAGCATGTACCTGCTGGCACTGTTGAAGAATAAACTCAATACTCTGTTCGCCTCGCTCGGATAGCTTGCTCTCGGAATCGTTGATTAATCGTTTGCTATAGGACTCGATGCGACGGACCGGCCCGCAAAAATCATGGGACAATGAGTGGCAAAACAGCTCTTTTTCGGCGATCTCGTTCTGCAAGGTGCGCTC
>CAMYKE010000462.1 GCA_947258895.1 uncultured Pseudomonadales bacterium
CCTCGCCAAGCAATTCGAATCGCAGCTTATCACGGCAGCCATCAGCATGAACCCGACGCTGATCCTGGTGGGCATCCTGGGATTCGTCGCCAGTTTTGCCGTATCCATCGGGCCGGTGATGTGGGTACTGTTTTCAGAGCTGTTTCCCAATCGCATCAGGGGCCTGGCGATCTCCTTCGTGGGGCTGATCAATTCCGCGGTCAGCTTCCTGGTACAGCTGATCTTTCCCTGGGAACTGGCCACCCTCGGCAGCGCCGGGACCTTCCTGATCTACGGCCTGTTCGCGGTGGTCGGTTTGGTGGTAATCATGAAACTGCTCCCGGAGACCAAGGGCAGGTCTCTGGAAGAACTGGAAGTGCTACTGGTGAAGGGCTGAGCCAGGCAACAAATAACAAGGGTAAAGGCTATGAAACTAATTTCTCCGGCGATTTTCAGCCGGCTGTGCCTGATGGCGTTGTTGGTGTCCGGGTGCAGCCAGCAAGCGAATGACTCTGTCGCGGACGACGCAACCGGCACGGCGGCGGTCAAGGTGGAGATCATCAACGAGGACGGCAAGTACCGGCTGTTGCGGGCAGGTCAGCCGTACCAGATCAAGGGGGCGGGTATCGAGTATGGCGATATTGCGGCATTCGCAGCCCACGGCGGTAATTCGTTCCGTACCTGGCGGCCGGATAACGACCTGCATACGGGGCAGCAAGTGCTGGACATGGCGCATGCCCAGGGGCTAACGGTGGCTTTGTGCCTTGAGATCGCGCGGGAACGGCATGGCTTTGACTATGACGATCCCGAGGCCGTCGCCAAACAGTTCGAGGAAGCCCGGCAGCAAGTACTCAAATACCGGGATCACCCTGCCTTGCTCGCCTGGATAATCGGCAATGAGCTGAACCTGGGCTACGAGAATCCCCGCGTTTATGATGCGGTCAATGAGATTGCGCTGATGATACATGAACTGGATCCCAACCATCCTGCCACCACTACGATTGCCGGCTTTAGCAAGGAACTGGCGGACGTCATCAACGAGCGAGCCCCGGCTATCGATTTTCTGAGCATCCAGATGTATGGCGAGCTGATGAAGCTGCCCGACTATATTGAGCAGGCCGGCTTCACGCGGCCCTATGCGATAACCGAATGGGGCGCCGTGGGCCACTGGGAAGTTCAGCAAACCGCATGGGGCGCGCCCATCGAGCAAACCAGTTCCGAAAAGGCGCAGAATTACCTGGCTAGTTATGAAAAAGTGATCAAACCCTTCCCCGACCAGATAGTCGGCGACTACGTGTTCCTGTGGGGGCAGAAACAGGAGCGTACCCCCACCTGGTACGGCATGTTTACCGAAACCGGTGAGGAAACCGAAGCGGTCGATGTGATGCACTACATCTGGAACGGCGCCTGGCCGGCAAATCGTACCCCGCGGCTGGACTCCATGCTGCTCGACGACAAAATGGCCGCTGAGAGTATCCGGCTCGCCCCCGGCGAGGAGTACGGCGCCAGCGTGGTGGTAAAGGATTATGAGAATGACCCGCTGCGCTATCTCTGGGAGGTAAAGGCGGAGACCAAAGCCACTGCCGAGGGTGGCGATCATGAGGCGGCGATCCCCAGCCTGCCAGGCCTGATCGACGACCCCGGACAGGCGAATATCCAATTGACGGCGCCTGCCGTACCTGGCGCGTACCGCCTGTTCGTCTATGCCTATGACGGACAGGGTCATGCCGCGCACGCGAACATCCCGTTCCTCGTTAGCGAGGGTGCACGATAGTCGGGGATTGTTCGCGGAACAGTCACTGCCCGCCGTACGGCGTGCGGAAGGGTGTAAGGACATGCTGAAAAATCGCCTCGCTGGCACCGGTAGTGTACTACTCAAAGATCCCTCTCTGGCCAGCAAGGCCGACGCGCTGTTGGCGCGCATGTCACTCGACCAGAAGATCGGGCAAATGACCCAGCCGGAACGCATGACGAGCACGCCGGAGGATGTCAAGGCGTATCACCTGGGTTCGGTGCTCAGTGGCGGGGGGTCCTGCCCGGGAGACAATCGTCCCCGGGACTGGGTCGATATGAACGATGCCTATTGGGCGGCATCGATGGAAGAAGACGAGAATCATCTGGCAATCCCGCTTATGTATGGCGTCGATGCGGTGCACGGCAATAGCAACGTGATCGGGGCTACCGTGTTTCCCCATAACATTGGTCTGGGGGCCGCCAATGATCCCGACCTGATCGAGCGCATCGCGCGCATTACTGCCCGGGAGATTCTGGCGACCGGGGTCGACTGGAGTTTCGCGCCGACACTGGCGGTGGCACGCAATGAGCAGTGGGGCCGCACCTACGAGAGCTATTCGGAAGACCCGGCGATCGTAACAGCCTATGCCAACCGGTTTGTCGCGGGCATGCAGGGAGACCTGGGTAGCGATGGTGTGGTCGCCTGTGCCAAGCACTGGGTGGGCGACGGCGGCACCACCCATGGCATCGAAGCTGGAACGGCGAAAAATGCCATGGCCATAAATACCTCCTCACCGATGTCCTGAAGCACGAAATGGGCTTCCAGGGCTTTATTATTTCAGACTGGGATGGTATCGATTACTTGTCCGACGACTATTTCACCGCGGTCGGGATGGGCGTGAACGCGGGTATCGACTTGTTTATGGTGCCGGAAAACTGGCGCGACTTCATTGCCGACCTGCGCTCCCACGTCCGGGAGGGCACCGTCCCCATCACGCGAATCGATGACGCGGTGCGCCGCATCCTGCGGGTAAAATTGGCCTGCGGATTATTCGATAAACCCGGGCCCGCAGAGCGCAAGTGGTCGAACCATGACAGCTTTGGCTCCGCGGCCCATCGCGAAGTGGCCCGCGAGGCGGTGCGCAAATCCCTGGTGCTGCTGAAGAATGACTCCGGTGTCCTGCCCTTGAACAATACGGCCCGCATACTGGTGGCCGGGAAGAACGCCCATAACCGGGGCCATCAGTGCGGCGGTTTCACCATAGACTGGCAAGGCGTGAACGATAACGAGAAGATCGAGGGTGGCACGTCCATCTGGGAAGGTATCAGCGCGGTCGCTCCCAATGCGGTCCTGAGTGCTGACGGCCAGGGCGCCGATGCAGACCCTGATAAACATGATCTGGCCGTGGTGGTGATCGGTGAGCGCCCGTATGCCGAGGGCATGGGTGATATCCGCTCAAGCGACAACGTCATAGTCGAGACGGGTTCCCAAATAATGGGCAGCATGAAGGTACTGCAACCCTATGGCAGGACCCTGGAACTGGCGAACCTGCATCCGGAGGACCTGCAATGTATCAGGACCATAGGTGAACGGGGTATTCCGGTGGTCGCTATCCTGATATCGGGCAGGCCATTGATCATTGAGCCGGAACTGGAGGCGTCGGCGGCGTTTATCGCGGCCTGGTTGCCTGGGTCGGAAGGGCAGGGGATCGCCGATGTTATTTTTGGTGAGCATGATTTTCAGGGTAAACTGTCGTTTTCCTGGCCAAGAAAATCCGCGCCACAGGTCAATGTTGGCGACGCCAGCTATGACCCGCTGTTGCCCTATGGTTACGGCCTGCGTTATGCCGTCCCCTGAGCGAACCGGGACACCCTGTCTGCCGTGCTGAAAGGGATAGTACGGAATCGACGGTGGTGTGAAGGAACGATTCCCGCAATCTGCGGGCGTGCACCGAGGGCATTGTTTCCGGTTGCGCCGTTTTCCCGCCCGGGCGCCGGTGGCGAGCTACTGCGTCAGCTTAGCAAAGGTGATCTAATTCACCAGCAACAACCACTGGCCCAAAAAAAACCGGTACACTATGTTTGTCGGTGTACCGGTGAAT